>RECD01000158.1 GCA_007694185.1 Planctomycetaceae bacterium | reverse complement strand
ATTGACCATGGAAAACAACCTGATCCGTCCCGTGGAGACTTACTTCGTCGATCCCCAAGCCGCCGACCTACACCTAAACCCGCAAGCGATCGACGCCCTGGGAAAAGCCTCCCCCAACTTTCAGGTCGACACCGACATCGACGGCCAACCCCGAAAAACCCCCGCCGACATAGGAGCGGATGAGTTGGTCAAAGACTGACCAGAACGTCGCCACCGGCCGCACGAAAAACGGCAGCAGCCATCCACCCGAATCACCCTGTGCTGTCAACGATGCGGTCCGGCCGAAGGTGCCAGCGAATCGCCAACTCAAGGACCATCCCCGGTGCAGAGTGATGACGGTCAAATTCGATCCGCAAACCGCGCCGAAGGATCGAAAAAGAAAACAAAATGCGAAGGTAGACATTTTGCCGGCCTGGAAACTGGGTGACACCTTTCGAGGAGGGATCATTAGTTTGGTTTGCCTCGAAACACCTGCTTGAAATGTTATACACAAATCTTTCCGCATTAGCATGTCCGAAATATCTTACAAACCCCATTGCGTGCGAAAAATGCTGGGGGGGATTCAAGTTCCACCAGTTTTTTGAGAGCTTTTCTCGCCGGATTGCAGGTCTGGGTCTGATCGACTCGGCGTGTAAACTGACGCGAGCGGGCGGTCCCGCTGACAACCGCTCGGTTGACGATCAATACCGGACCACGGTCTCGGAACGATGAGCGACATGGGACTGAACCTACCGATTCAAGATCCGATTCTTCAGTTCACGCTGCTGGCTACGATGGCGCTGTTGGTGCAGCTCACGGTCAAGCGTTTTCACCTGCCAGGGCTGATCGGATTGATCCTCGGCGGCATGGCGATCGGCCCTGGCGCCTTCGGAATACTTCCTCGGGAGCCTGTGGCGGAACTGCTCGGCCAAGTCGGGCTGGTATACATCATGTTTCAGGCAGGAGTCGAGGTCGATCTGGGGGTAGTGAAACAGCACAAGACGGAGGTAACCGCATTCGGACTGCTTTCTTTCGGAGTGCCGGCCGTCTTGACACTGTCCGCAGCGCTACTCCTGCAATTTTCCTGGAGCGGTGCCTTGCTGCTGGCCGCGGCCTTCTCGTCGCACACGCTGGTCGCCTATCCGGTGGTCCAAAACATGAACCTGCTGGGCCGCCGGCCAGTGGTCACGGCCGTTGGCGGAACACTGCTGACCGATACGTTGGCCCTGGCAATGCTGGCGATCGTGATCCAAACGGTCGGGGGCGACAACGAAGGGGCATGGGGCTGGCTCGCTCCCTTGGTTTTGCTGGTCGGTTTGGTGGTCGTCGCTTTTGCAATCGTGCCTCGACTCGCGCGACGCTTGTTCGCCGCTTCAGTAACCTCGCGAGCGGAGAAGGCGTTGTTCGTGTTGGTCGTGGTACTGCTGATGGCTTCGCTGACCGAAGTGAGCGGCACCGAAGCGATTCTGGGCGCGTTTCTGGCGGGCCTCTGCTTGAACCAACCGCTCAAAAACCGTGCAGAGTTGCACGAGCATCTAGGCTTTGTCGGGCGGATGATTTTCATTCCTTTTTTCTTTGTCGACACCGGAATGCGAATCGACCTGAGTGTCTTCACAGGCGACACCCGGGTCTGGGGGCTCACAGCAGTAGCGATTGCGGTAGTAATTGTAGGGAAATCGGTTGCCGTTTGGATCACGGGCTGGTTTTATGATTATTCGCGAATGGACCGTCTGCTGATGGTCGGGCTCACCACACCACAGGCCGCGGCGACATTGGCGGTGACGGTGACTGCCAGCGAGTTAGGCGCGTTTGACAGTCTCGTGGTCGACGTGGTGATCCTCGTGATCCTGATTTCTTGCCTCGGCGGCCCGCTGCTATGCGGCTATGCGGGGCGGCAGTTCGCCGACCAGCGGCATGACGAGCCCAGTGACAAGGACAGGCCTCAACATGCGGATGAGTCCCGCCAGGAAACTTCTGAGGAGCCGAAAAAGGATTTGAGCTGAGCCGGCCTTGGCATGAACCTTTCGAACACAGGTATTCCCGCCTCCCGGCGGCCTGCCGTCACCGGATAGCTGATTAAGAAGTGTCATCAGAGTAATCGACGTCGGCGGTCGCGACTGACGCAAAACTTAGGCGCCGTGACCGGCCAGAATAAAGATTCTCACAACTTCCGCTTGCGGCGTTTGCGGGCACAGATGGAACGAACCGAGAAGCAAGCCTTGTCCAGCGAAGATCGCTAAAGAATTGGGTCACATGAAAAATTCCGAGATCGTGAGGTGAGGGATCAGTTCGGTTTGGTTCGCGTCCGAGTGAATTCTCGCAGACCTGAATTCCTATTGGTCTTGCGGTTCTTTACGACGGGGATTTGCCGCCGATGTCTCTCGGCGCCGCGCCGCTCTTGGCGGTCGCCTGGTGTCGACAGGAATTACGGTCATCTCGAGGGTCTTGTAAAGCCGACGTTCAGAAACGCGAAAGTGGTCCTGGAGTTTGGTGACCGCTTCACACTTCTGCGCCGGGCTCAGCGGTTTCTCTGGGCGACTGCCTTGAGCATCCGCTTGTCGAGATCGGCCGTGGCGGGGAGTTTCCCGGTACGGGCGTCTGGACATGGTTGGTTGGTAGGGGGAAGAATGAGCGGTTCGTGGGTGGCTTGGGAGGGGCGGTGGCGTTGCGTTTTGGATGTGGTTGGCTTGGGTGGCTGGGGGTTTTGGCGTGGTTGGCGGGTCGGTTGGCGGTGGTGACTTGGTTCGGCTGATGTGTGGGCTGGTTTTGTTTGGTGCGGGGGTTGCTTCTCTTTTGGCTTTTTCTTTTTGATTGCTTGGGTTGTCGATGATTGGCTTGGCCGGGATTTTGTTGTCGCTGGTGCTGCTGATGTATCTGGCTTACCGGAACGTCAGCGTGTTGGTTTTGGCGCCGGTTTGCGCTATGTTGGCGGTGATGCTGGATGGTGGCCTGCCGATTTTGGCTAGCTACACGCAGATCTTCATGGCGAGTGTCGGCCAGTTCATCACCCAGTTCTTTCCGCTGTTTTTGTTGGGGGCGATCTTCGGGAAGTTGATGGAGGATTCGGGGGCGGCGGCACGGATCGCGGAAGTGATGGTGCGGGCCGTCGGCCGCCAGCGGACGATCCTGGCGATCGTGCTGAGTTGCGCGGTGTTGACCTACGGCGGCGTGTCGCTGTTCGTGGTCGTCTTCGCCGTCTTTCCGCTGTCGCGAACGCTGTTTCTGCAAGCCGACATCCCGCGGCGATTGATCCCGGCCGCGATCGGCTTGGGGTCGTTCACCTTCACGATGACCGCCATGCCGGGGACGGTGCAGATCCAGAATCAGATCCCGATGGCTTTCTTTCGGACCAACTCCTTCGCCGCGCCGGGTTTGGGGCTGATCGCCAGCGCGATCATGCTGACGCTTGGCATGGCCTGGTTGAACCGCCAAGCCGCGAAGGCTCGTCGAAACGGGGAGGGATTCGAAGGGCCGCGGCGGGAGTCGGACAGGGAAGGGACTGATACGACCGTGCCGATGTCGGAGGCTGGTGGCGGGGAAGCGACGGATCGCGATTGGCGTCCGGCTTGGTTGGCGTTTTTGCCGATCGTTTGCATGGTGGTGATGAACTTCGTCTTTTCGCGTCTGGTGATCCCGTCGTGGGACACCGCATTCTTGGCGGAGGAGGCATTCGGCCGCACGGAATTGGCTCGTGTGCTCGGGAATTGGTCGACGATCCTGTCGATGCTTTGCGCTTTGTCGTTGACGATCGCGATCTACTTTCGCGGCGCTGACCGGTTGAAAACGTCGCTCGGCGAGGGGGCGAAATCGTCGCTGTTGCCGGTGTTCAACACCGCGTGTGAGTATGGGTATGGGAACACCATCAAATCGCTCGCCGGCTTCGCGACGATCCAGGCGTTCGTAACCGGGATCGCGCCCGGAAACCCGCTGATCTCTCAAGCGATCGCCGTCAATTCGTTGGCCGGGATCACCGGCTCGGCATCGGGTGGGTTGAGCATCGCGCTGACGGCGCTCGGTGAGACGTATTATCAGCGCGGGCTGGAGGCGGGGATCGACCCACAGTTGCTGCACCGGGTCGCGTCGTTGTCCTGCGGCGGGCTCGACAGCCTGCCGCACAATGGGGCGTTGATCACGCTGTTATTGATCTGCGGCGTGACGCACCGTCAGGCCTACAAGGACGTGGCGGTGGTCTCGATCCTGATCCCGCTGGCCGGGACGATCGCCGTGATCGCGCTGGGGACTTGGTTCGGTTCGTTTTGAGCGGTGTGGGGCGCACGCCAGGGCGTGGGGCATGGGGGCGTTTGTCGTTGGCCGTGTCGCTTTGAAGCAGAGGCTTTTCATTGTCGTACTCAGCGCAGCGGTGCTCGTGCTCAGCCCGCAGGGCGGTGCTCGTAATCGCTCTCGATCGATCCGGGCGAGTCGAGTACGAGTGCCGTTGCACTGAGTACGAGTACCGCCCTGCGGGCTGAGTAGGAAAAGGGACGATTGACGATCAAGGTGGTACCAAGCCGTGTAGCTACAGCGTTTTCGCGTCGCGGGCCGAATGGGGTGGGGACCGGAACGTGCCACCCAGGTGGGGACCGGAACGTGCCACCCAGAAGACCGGAACGTGCCACCCACGGACCGGAACGTGCCACCCACAATTCGTCTCGCTACGGATCCGCATAGCCCGAAGCCGATCAGGCGACGGTTTGGGTTCAAAACAAATGGCGATGCGATCCGGCTCTGGGGCGATGCCAAGCAGTTGAGGGCGATCGATCCGCCGCCGCCACGCCGGCGTTCGAACGGCAGGCAGGAGCACCGGCATCGACGTTTTCAAGCATCCTCAACGGCTGCCGCCACGCCGACAAAAAAGACACGGGGGCGAAACATTTGCCGGGGTAATCGCCCGGGCACCTGGGGGCAAAAAGTTGCCACCCAGGCGAGTCCTGACCTGCAACAGCAAGCTCGCCCCGTTCACTAGCGAGCGATTCAGTTCCGCATCGGTCCGAGCACAGGTGGCACGAGAAACGACTCGCCGTCCTGAGCCGGCGCGTTTGCCAACGCTTCTTCTCGGGGCAAGCTGGGCTCAGCTTGATCAACCGCCCAGCGGTTGGTCACGTCCAAAGCGGTCGTCATCGGCTCGATCGATTCGGTATCGAGAGCCTGAAGTTGCTCGACAAAGTCGAGCACCTGAGAGAATTGCGGGGCCAAATGGGCCGCCTCGGCTGCCGTGATTTCGAGCCTCGCCAGCAGGGCGAGTTTCTGAATCTCTTCAATCGACAGGCTGGTCACCAAACGCCCCTGATCAGGCGGACGCTTTCGACTTGCCACCCGTCTTGACGCCGCTCAGCTCAAACGGCTTCGTCTTTACCGTCTTGCGGACCGCGCCGCTGCGGATGCACTGGACGCAAACTCGCAAAGTCGCGCTTTGGCCGGAAGGCAACGTGACGTGGACTCGCTGCAGGTTCGGCACGAACTTGCGACGGGTGATGCCCGTGACCTTCGTCCCGACGCCGCCCAAGTACTTGGCCTTACCCCGAGTCTCGATGCGGTTACCAATTTGTACGGACTTTCCGCAGACTTCGCACTGCCGAGCCATCTTTTTGATCTCGAAACGGAACCATGAAAGGGGCTATGTAAGGCCCAAGGGTCCCGAAGTATATCGGTACCCCGTTCGATCGCAACCGCAAAGCGACCGGACGCATCGTTTTTGTGGTCGTAGACGGGAAATCTGAAAGTGATTCGCTCACCCTCCACCGCGGTCGATCGTCGGCAAACGTTTTCCGAAAAAAACGGCAGGCCGGCCTCGTCGCCGCCCGGCACACCGCCCGGTGCGGTTTGGCGCCCCGCGACCATCCTGCCCGCCATCTGGCTCGCCGTCATCCCGCTGGCCGGTTGCAGCCTGATCGGGACGCCCATGGGTGGCCGATCGAACCAAGCGATGGCATCTGCCCAGGACACGGAAGAGGTCTTTCGTCGCATTCGCGAGGCCCAAACCCAAAATGCGATTCTGGTTCAGGTCATTGGCGACTCGAACCCCCTGCGGGTCTTGCCGCTGCCGCCTGACCAGCGTTCGGTCTTCGTCAGCGACCTGCTGAAGCAGACCGGAATCCAAGAAAAATTCGGCCGGATCCGAGTCAAGGTCTTTCGCGTCTCACCCGGTGTACCGGCTGGCGTCCCGATGGAAGTCAAGTTCAACCCGAAAACGGGCGAAGTCCGGCCCGATAGCGACTACGCCTTGCGCGCCGGCGACCGATTGCAGGTCGCCGAAGACGACTCGATCCTCGAGGGTTTCCTGGATCGCTGGCTCCCCACCAGCCCCCAGTGACCCAGACCCCAGTGACGCCGCGAAATCGGCAGTGAAATTGCCTGCGATATCGCCCGGAGCCTCGGAAGGAATCGTGCGGGTCGATATGCCCGCCAGGTTGGGTTATCATCGGTCAAACGGTCTGAGCCGGTTAACGTGCCGGCCGCACCCTTGCCCGCCTCGCCCGTCGCCCCTGCGACCGGCCCCACCCGCCTCCGAGTGTTGCTGACGATGATCCCGAGTCCCAGCCGTCTGTATCGCGGCTCGCGCCTTGCGTCGCTGTGCTGTTTGTTGTCGTGGATCCTTCCGGTGGTCGCCTTCGCGGCGGAACCGATCGACATCAAAATCCCCGATGGCTGGAAACGTCCTCCCGCCGGGCCGTTGTCGACTTCCGAAGGGATCATCTGGTACCGCGCCGTGGTCGTTCCCCCAGCCGCCTGGGATGGCGAAGCTTGCGAAATCTTTGTCGAAGCCGTCGACGATGCCCGCCAAGTGTTCGTGAACGGACAGGCGGTCGGCATGTTGGGGACGTTCCCGCCCGAGTACCGTAGCGGACTGGGGCAGTCGCTGCGATTCGCGATCCCGCCCGGCACGCTCCAGGCCGGCGAGCCGAATGTGGTCTCGATTCGCGTTTTTCACTACCACGGACGGCTCGGGTTCAACGTCGCCGCCCCCGTGTTGTTCGGCCCCGATGCCGCCATCCGCATGGCGGGCGATTGGGAAGGGATCGCCGAGGACGACGCTCAATTCGGCCGGCTCTCCGCTCGGTTCGACATCCCGGAAGATCGCTGGTTTCGCGAACCGATCGAGATCGAAGCGGCCGAAAAGGAGCTGAAGCGGCTCGCCGATGACGCCGGCCCGCTGTCGCCGCAGGACGCCCTGGCCAAACTCCGCACGATGGACGACTTGCAGGTCGATCTGGTCCTCGCCGACCCGGTCATCGGACAACCGCTGTCGATGAAGTGGGATCACCGCGGCCGGATGTGGTTGGTGGAATACCTGCAGTACCCCGACCCGGCAGGTTTGACAGCGGTCAGCCGTGATCAGTTCCTGCGGACCGTCTGGGACCGCACGCCCCAGCCGCCACCGAATCACTTTCCCGGCGCCGACCGGATCAGCGTCCATGAGGACACCAACGGAGACGGCGTTTACGACTCACATCATGTCTTTGTGGAAGGGCTCAGCCTCGCGACTTCGATCGCTTTGGACCGCGACGGCGTCTGGGTGCTGAACCCGCCCCACCTGCTGTTCTATCCCGATCGCGATGGCGACGGCGTGGCCGATGGCGATCCCGAAGTTCACCTCGAAGGCTTCGGCTTGGAGGATTCGCACTCGGTCGTCAACAGCTTGCGATGGGGACCCGACGGTTGGCTCTACGCGACCCAAGGGAGCACGGTCAGCGCCGAAGTGCGACGCTACGGCAGCGATGACGAACCGATCCGCTCGATCGGCCAACTCGTCTGGCGTTACCACCCCAAACGTCGGATCTATGAGATCTTTTCCGAAGGGGGCGGCAACGCCTTCGGGGTCGAATTCGATGATCGCGGACGGGTCTTCTCGGGCCACAACGGTGGCGATACCCGCGGCTTCCATTACGAGCCGGGTGCCTACTTCCGCAAAGGTTTCGGCAAACATGGCGAGCTGTCGAATCCCTACGCCTTCGGCTTCTTTGAGGCGATGGGGCACCACCGCGCCGAACGGTTCACGCACACCTTCGTGATCCAGCAGAGCGAATCGTTGCCGGCCCGCTTCCGTGACCACCTGTTCGGCGTCGAACCGCTGCAGGGGCGCGTGATGATCAGCCGCATGGAGCGAGACGGGGCGACTTTTCGAACCACCGATATCGGCCCGGGGCTGTGGAGCGACGGCGATTCCTGGTTTCGGCCGGTCGATATCCAAGAAGGCCCCGACGGCGCCCTGTACATCGCCGACTTCTACGAACAACGGATCGATCACGCCTCCCACTCGCAGGGACGAATCCATCGCGAAAGCGGCCGCGTCTATCGCCTCCGCGGCGCCGACGCCTCAGTCGAGTTCTCCTTGCCCGCTCCCGATGACTTGGCCGGTTGGCTCGATAAGTTCGATTCCCCGATCCGCTGGCAACGCGAAACCGCCGTCCGCCGCGTGATCGAGTTGGCGGATGAATCGACCTGGCCGCTGCTGGCCCGGCATCTCATTTATTCCTCGCAATCGACGAACTTGTCCGAAGCCGCGATCCTCGGTCGGTTGTGGGCGCTGGGGCAACTCCGACCGCTCGACGAGCCGATTGCGGCAGCACTGTTGGAACACCCGCTGGCGTCCGTCCGCCGCTGGACGATCCGCTTCCTCGGACAAGCCGGTGAGGTCTCCCCCTCGATCGCCCAGCGGCTGACCCGCATCGCCGCGACCGAACCGGACGAAGAGGTGCGTGTTCAACTCGCCGCGACCGCCCGCGGTCTCGATGTCACGCCCGCTCTGGAACTGGTCGACGCGTTGATCGTTCACCCCCAAGCCGCGCAAGACAATCGTCTGCCGCTGATGGTTTGGTGGGCGATCGAATCCCAAATCAGCCAATCACCCGAACAGGTCGTCCGCTGGTGGACGGAACGGTCAACCCGTTGGCAGCAAGAAATCGTTCGACGTGACTTAGCGGAACGGATGATGCGTCGTTTCGCCGCGACCGGCAACCGCCGCGACCTGCTGTTTTGCGCCGAGCTCTTGCGAGCCGCCCCGGATGGCGCGGCCGCCGAAACCCTGCTGACCGGTTTCGAAGCCGCCTACCGTGGTCGGTCGCTGGCCGGGCTCCCGAACGAGCTGGTCGAAGCGATGGCCGCGACCGGCGGCGGCTCGCTGCCGTTGCGAGTCCGACGCGGTGATAGTCCCGCGATCGACGAAGCGATCACCTTCGCGCTCGATGCGAAACGTCCGGCCGCCGAACGGATCGAATACCTCGAAATGCTCGGCGACGTTCGCCCCGCCGCCGCACTCGATCCGTTGACCGGCCTGGCGGTTGTCGACGATCTGCCCGACCCGATTCGCATCGCGGCCTTGGCCGCCTTGCAGGGATACGGCGACCCGCGGATCGCCGCCCGCGTTCTCGATGTGCTTCAGCATTTGTCGCCACCGTCCCGAGAAGCGGCCTTGAATCTGGTCGCCAGCCGCCCGGTATGGACACGCGACCTGCTCGATCGCGTCGAACGAGGCACGGTCGATCCCGAATCGATCACCGACGCCAGCTTGCGGAAGTTGCACCTGCATCGCGATGAGGAGATCCGCGAAGCGATCCGCCGGCATTGGGGCGAAATCAGCGGGGCGACGACCGCCCAAATGGAAGCCGATATCGATCGATTCCGCGAATCGATCGCCGCCGGGATCGGCAATCCCCGCGTCGGAAAGACGCTCTTCGGTACCCACTGCGGAACCTGCCATCGTCTGTTCAACGAAGGAGGCCAGAGCGGTCCGGACCTGACCAGCTACCAACGCCAAGACGTTCGCGGCATGATCACCCACATCGTCAACCCGAGCCTCGAGATCCGCGAAGGCTTCGAAAATCACCTCGTGCTGACCGACGACGGCCGCGCGGTGAACGGGCTGATCGTCGATTCGGATCGCCAAGTCATCGTGCTGCGCGATGCCAGCGGTCAAACTCGCACGATCCCCCGCGACGAAATCTTGGAGTCGGCGGTGGTCAAACAGAGCCTGATGCCCGAGGGGCTGCTGACGCCGCTCAATGACCAGCAAATCCGCGACCTGTTCGCCTACCTGCGATCTCCGCAACCGATCCCGTGACCACCGCAGACGCCGGCTCAAGGCCGCCGATTCTCTGCCGATCCGATTAGCGCAGCCCCGGCAACTTGCCACGCAGCTTCCCCAAATACGCGTCGCCCCGCTGCGTTTCGGCCATCACCTTGCGGCTGATCTCTTGGACCGCCGTGTCGGCCTTCGCCAGCAACCGATCGGCCTGCTGCTGCTGGCCGCCGAGCCACTCGCGAAGCTCGTCGAGCTGCCGGGCGTGAAACCGATCGACCTCGCTCGCCATCCGGCGTCGGACGTCCGCGATCTGCTCTTTTGCCGCGTCCTGAACACCCGTTTTCAACCGCTCCGTCAAGTCCGTCTCGACCCGAAATTCGGGGGCATCCCAACTCCCGGTCACCTCCGCATCGATCCGGATCTGGTCGACCTGGGCCAAAGCATCCCGCAGGCCGACAAACATCGGCGTCTCGCGAACACGTGTCGGCCCGTCCAGCTCGATCCGAGTCTCGGTGCGGCGCGAGACGACCCGGCCGTCGATCCGCTCACCGCGCGTTCGCAATTCGACCCACCACTCGATCCGGCCGTCCCGGACGTCGAGATCGAGCGTATCGGCGGAACCGAGCCGCACGGTCGGCGCCTTCATCTCAGGCCAATGCAGCCTCCAGGTTTCCATGGCCGGTGCCGCGGAATCGTCGCGAAGGTAGTCGAACATCACGAGCTGCTCGCCTTCGATCCGAAACTTGGCCCGCAAAGGTTGGTCACGCAATTCCGGTTGCGAGGTGACGTTTTGGAGCACGCCAGTCAATTGGTGCGTTTGGCCGCCCGAGCGAACCAAGCCCGACAATTCGCAGTGCCGGACCATCCAGTTCGGCTGACGCCGCCCCGCGGTCAGATCGATCACTTCCCCCCGCTGTCGCTCGAACTTCGGCTCCGCCACCGTCCATCGCGAGACCTCGCGGCCGGTATCGAGGTAACCGCGGAAACGATCGAACTCCCTGCGGAGCGTCTCCCGCACCAGCGCCGGTCCCAAGTCATCGACGGCATCCAGATCGAAGGGCACCGCGTCACGAACCCGCTGCAAGTCGGCTTCCTTCGCTTCTTCCATCGACGCCAAGTCGGCTTGGATATCGCTCGGCAAGCTCTCAAGCTTCTTTCGCACCGAAACCAATTCCTGCTGAATCCCTTTCGCCTTCGTCAGCGCCGCATCGATCCGCGGCAAATCGCGCAGCGGGTTCTCGATCCCCTTGGCCGTTTCGTGAACGTCCCGCATCGCCGTTTCCAAATCCTCCGCACGGGTCGCCAACTGCGCGTATTCCGACTTCCAACGACGGCGGATCTGATCTCCCCGTTTGTTCAGGTGAGACTCATCCACCCATCCCTGCAACTGGTCCGCCGCCGCGTCGCCCGCCATCCCGATCCGGTCGGAAATCCAGGCTGCGGCCCACGAGGGCTCGCTCGGTTCCTCGGCCGTCGGTTCCAAATGGCCGTCGCTCAGCCGCTCGGTGTCGAACTGCAAACCGGTGACCCGCGCCGAGCTGATCACGTAACGACGGCGAAGCATTTCACCGCCATCGATGTTCAATTCGATCGACTCGGTCGAGAGAAGATTCCGCATCGCCTTATCGCTGCCGGGATTCGCCAGATGCAATTGGTGGTAAACCAATCGGGGCGGGAACAACCCGACGTCGACCCGTTCCAAATCGACCTTCGCCCCGGTTGCCGTTTGCAACGCCGTGACCGTCAACCAACGGACCGCCGGGGGTAAGCCGAACGTCAGAAACGCGAGCACCAAACCCACGCCAAACAGGCGGGGAAGCACGTAGCCCCATCGGATCATGCCGCCCTCCCTTCGTTCGAATCACGCAATTGACGCAGCAGGTAATTGAGTGTCTGCGTTTTCGGGCGTTCGCGGATCACCGCCGGTTGCGACAAAGCATCCCGACCTTTCGCTTCGCTACCCGCGCGGTTGTCGGAACGGATACTTTCTTGCGGCACCGCCGGTCGGTCCGCAGGCGAACCCGCCGCGGCGCTCGCAACTCCGACGGCCGCTTCCGGCGCGGCGGGCGGTTGACCACCCAGCCGGAATTCTGGCATTTCCGCCACCGTGTTGGTCGGCTCGGTACCGGTGATCGTGGTGGTGGGTTCTGCCGTCATGGTGGTGCTTCCCGGGGTGGTGATCTCGGTGGTCTCTGAACTCTTGATCGCGGTATCTGCCTGCGAATCACAGTCGCTGGCGTCAGCCTCATTCGCCGCCACTTCGACCGACAACTCGGCTGGCCGGAGACCCGCCTGGGAAACTGGTCGCAAACGGACGACTTCGATTCGTGTATCGATCCACTGCTCGGTCGCCACCAGCGGCGACCAGGGAGGCAAATGGCCTACTTGGCCTGCGGCAACCGTCACGTCCGGCGACGTAGGATCGGAATCGGACTCCTCAACCGAATCTCCGGCAGGGTTCGCTTTCAATTTGGTGGCCGCCGCGGGCTTCGCCGTCGAGACATCAAATCGCGCGTCCTCGACCAACCCGGTTTCGGTGGCTAGCACAACCTCCTCAACGATCGGCTCGGACGCGGTTCGCGGCGCCAGATGACGGAAAATCGGGTAGGCCAACAGGTAACTCGGCAACAGCGACGCCATCGCGATGACGAAGCTTCCCAGCACCACGGTGTTGTTTATGTCAGTCCAAGGGACCAACGGCATGCCCCACGCGACCGTCCAGAAATCGGCCAAGCCCGGCGCGGTCAACAAGCGATAGCCCAGGGCGTGAGATACCGGGTCAAGTTTTCCGGCGAGCAAAGTCGTGACCAACGCGACCAGCGCCGCCATGCCGTGATTGACGCGAAGCGAAAAAATCACCAGCAGCAGCGCGACGGCGATCAAGTTTCCGTGGGGGATCAATCCCCAGCAGAATCCGGCGGCAACGCCACAGGCCAACGCGTGTGGTTCTCGACGACCGAAAATCGCCTGGCGAAGCCGCAGCACCTGCTTGACGCTAAAGAACAACATGTCCGTCGCTGACTCCCTTCACGAGACGCGCCGACGGGGCATCTCGCCCCCTCCGTTCTCTCGTTATCGGCAGCCATCAGCCCAAACATTCAGCATAATCGTTAAATCTTTCCAAGCCGGCCGAAGCCAGCCCGCACCCTCTCAAGAAGGTGCCACCCACTTTTCGATTGCGTCCGCCCTTGCCTGCTGCTCTAATTCTACGATCGCAACCCCTACTCCGAGGTGTCCCATGGGCAGGCCCGCTCGGTCCGATCAGTTCATCCCCGACGAAATCGCTGTCGT
>RECD01000129.1 GCA_007694185.1 Planctomycetaceae bacterium | reverse complement strand
GTTGGGTACGGCCACCGTCTGGCGACGGTAGCTACGCTCGCCAGAGCGTGGATGTGGCGACAGATATTTCCCGCGCGAAACTTGAAGAAACGGAAGCTACATGAAGCGATACATTCTGACAAGCGTCGCCGGCGTTCTTTGCATGCCAAGCGTCGCGGCCGCATCGCAGGCGGGGATTGAGCCGCTCAGCTACCCCGGGCCGGCTTGGTCACCGTACCTTGTCGGGGGACTGATCGGCCTGCTGTCGATGGCAACCTTTTACTTTTCGGCCAAATCTTTGGGCGCATCGTCAGCATTTGCGTCACTGGCCGGAATGTTGGGGCTCGTGGTCGCCAAGGAGCATACCGAATCGCTGAAATACTTTCAAGATAAGCCGCCGGCGGTCAACTGGGGGTTCATGTTGGTTGTGGGAACGGTCGTCGGTGCGTTTCTTGCTGCCTGGCAAGGAGGGGAGTTGACCGGCGAGTGGTTGCCGCCGCTGTGGGCGGCTCGATTCGGCGAAGACAGCCTACCGCTGAGGTTCGCTGTCGCTTCGGTTGGCGGGACATTCATGGCTTTCGGCGCTCGCTTGGCAGGAGGCTGCACGAGCGGACACGGGATCAGCGGGACGCTGCAACTTTCGGCCGGGTCATGGGTCGCCGTGAGTTGCTTTTTCATAGGTGGCATCGCGACGGCGATGTTGATGTTTCGGGTCTAACAAAAGTCGTGCGAGAGGTGCCGGTCTATGAACCTTACAATCCATTCTTTGGAGCCTTCGAACGCGGCGCAAGTCGAAAAGGCGCATCGTGACCAGGCAAAAGCAGAAAGCAAGCCGTTGTACACCAACCGACTGTTTCAAGGTGCTTTGTTCGGCGTGGCCTTCGGCTTTTTGCTGCAAAAGGGGGGCGTCGCGAAATACCACGTCTTGATCGGAGCTTTGTTGCTGGAAGACTTCACGGTGATGAAGGTGATGCTGACGGCGATCATCGTCGGCAGCATTGGGATTTTCAGTCTGTTAGCGTTCAATCTGGTGAAGCTAGATCTCAAGCCGACGCGGTACGCCGCGAATGTGGCCGGCGGGCTGTTATTCGGGGTCGGATTCGGCTTGCTCGGTTACTGCCCAGGAACCGGGGCCGCCGCACTGGGTCAGGGCAACTGGGACGCGATTTTCGGTTTCGCCGGGTTGCTGTTGGGTTCCTATCTGTTTGCCGAATTTTCGGGGCTGATCGGTAAGACGATCAGCAAGTGGGGAGACCGCGGAAAATTGACGCTTCCCGAACTCGTAGGGATGAAACGTTCGACGTTTTTGCTGATTTGGTTGCCGCTGCTGGTGGTTGTCCTGTTTGCGATCCATGCGCTGGCCGAGCGATAGGTTTGATCGACAGCTTCGTTCGGCGTGGTCCTGATCGATCCTATGGAGCGATGCGATTCGGACAAGGAGAGTTGACATTACTCGCTCAAGAACAGACTGCTGGACCGAGTGATCCGTATGGCAAGCCGCGATGATTTGATGATGCCGACAACATCGTGATCGCGACCAAGAAGGGCATCAACGTGCTGGACCGGGGTGCCCAAGTTCATCCGATGGCCGAGTTTCAGGCGTTGTCGGATTTTCCGCCCGCCGCGAAACTGAACGTCCTGGGGCGGCTCAATCCGGATCTGGCGAGCGACTCCGAGTTGCGTGGAGAGGCGTTGTTTTCGGGTAAGGCCAACTGCGTCAATTGGGCGTCAGTTTTTTAGGGCCAACGGCCCGGTAATTTGCGAGAAAGGATACACCCGCAGTGCGTTTGGGAACGGGCGGACTCGCAAACGGCCGGGCCGTTGGCCCGAAGAGACCGTTTGCCCGCAAAGACCGTTTGCTCGAAGAGGCAACTGGTTCGAAGAGGCAACACACACCCTGCCAGGGTCCGTGAGGGAGTCGGTTACCGATGGACGGTTCGTGTTACAATGGGGGCGTTGGCGGAGGCGGTGACTGCGTTGGTCTCGGTTGGCTTGCCGCCGCTCACTGATCGGCTGGATGGTCTTTTCTCTCGACGAAAATGGCCTTCCGTTCGCGTTGACGCCGCTCGCCTTGCTGCTTTTCGTCCCCCCTCCAAGGATTCCGTTCATGTCTGCTCGTTTTCGTACCTCCCGTCGTCGATTTTTGCAGGGGGCCGCGGCCGCCGGAGCGGCTGGGATCGTTGTTCCGACTGCCGACCGCGCTTTCGGATTTCAGTCGCCGAATGAGCGTCCTGTTTTTGCGACGATCGGACTGCGCAATCAGGGTTGGACGATCACGTCGAAGACGACCGCTTTCGCCGACTTCGCGGCGCTCGCCGATGTCGACGCCAACGTTTTGGCCGAGAACGTCGCCAAGACGGATCAGCGGCAGGGGAAGAAGCCGGATGCTTACAAGGATTATCGCAAGATCCTGGAACGGGACGACATCGACGCGGTGATGATTGCCACGCCCGATCATTGGCACGCCAAGATCGCGATCGAGGCGATGCATGCGGGCAAGGACGTTTATTGCGAGAAGCCGCTGACGTTGACGATCGATGAGGGGAAGTTGATCGAAAAGGTCGTCCGTGAGACCGGCCGCGTGTTTCAGGTCGGCACGATGCAGCGGACCGAAAGCGAACGACGCTTCTTGCAGGCGATCGCGTTGGTCAAGCACGGACGGATCGGGACTGTGAAAAAGGTCACGTGTGGGATCAACGGCATGTCGGCATCGCCGGAGATTCCGGTGGTACCTGTGCCGAAGGAGCTCGATTGGGACTTTTGGCTCGGACCGGCGCCGAAGGTCGACTATCGGGCGTTGCCGGAGCTGCGTGAGGGTTACGGCGGCGGCGTGCCGCTGTACAGCAATTGCCATTACTCGTTCCGCGAATGGCACGAGTACGCCGGCGGCAAGCTCACCGATTGGGGGGCGCACCACGTCGACATCGCCTGTTGGGCGTTGGGGGCGACCGAGACCGGCCCGAGCAAGGTGACGCCGCTGGAGTACACGTTGGCGTGTGAGTACGAAAACGGCTACCCGGTGGTGAACGACCGGTACAACGTCGCCACGCGGTTCACGCTCCGTGCCGACATGCCGGACGGTGTGGAATTGATCATCACCAGCGAGGGCGACAACGGCATCCTGTTCGAGGGGACTCAAGGCCGGTTTTTTGTCAACCGCGGCAAGATCGTCGGGACACCGGTCGAACAGCTCGAGGACAACCCGCTGCCCGAGGACGCGATCGAACAGGTCTACGGCGGTCCGATCCCGCAGAATCACAGCGTCAACTTCATCGAGTCGATGCGGTCACGCGAGCAGCCGATATCGGACGTGTGGTCGCACAACCGGATGCTGGAGATCTGTCACCTGTCGAACATCGCGATGCGTTTGGGCCGCGAAGTGAGTTGGGACCCGGCCAAGCGGGAGATCATCGGCGACGACCAGGCCAACACGTTTTTGGCTCGGGAGTACCGCAAGGGATTCGAGATCGAGATGTAGCGCATTTCAACAGATTTCGGTTGCGATCCTTAGCGGCACGGCGCAAGCCGTCCGGTACATTTCAACAGATTTCGGTTGCGATCCTTAGCGGCACGGCGCAAGCCGTCCGGTACATTTCAACAGATTTCGGTTGCGATCCTTAGCGGCACGGCGCAAGCCGTCCGGTACGTCGGCAATGGTAACACCGGAGGGCTTGCGCCCTTCCGCTAAACTGGCGACAAACGCGGCCATCACTTGAATTCGTTATCCAACTTTAACGTTGGGCCCTCGCGCGGATCGTACCGAAAAATTTCTGTTGAAGTGCTTGCCGCGGGGGCTCAGGCTCTCGGCAGCCATTCGAAATCGAGCATGGCGTAGATGTACTCGTCGATCCACGCGTCGCCTTCGCGGTTGGCGTGGACGAAGTGGGCTTCGCGGCGCATACCGATCCGTTGCATCAGTTTCCAGGAGCGTTCGTTGCGGGTATCGACGCCGGCAAAAATCCGGTGCATCCGCATCGTGGCGAAGCCGTAACCGAGAGTCGCGTGAACGCCTTCGGTCGCCAGTCCTCGACCGCCCGAGTCGGGACGAAAGGCAAAGCCGATCTCGCCCTGCATTTCCTCGACGCTCTGGATCGTCAACTAGATCGCGCCGACCAGCTGGTCGGATGCCAGCTCGATCGCCACGAGGACGAACGGGACCCCGGGGTCGCCCAGGCGGATATCGGCCTGCGATTGGATCAGTTCTTCGACCTGGTCAGCGGTCCAGGGGGGTGAGAATTCGTAGCGGGCGTTCTCTTCGTTGCCGTAGATATCGAGCAGCGCCTGGCCGTCGTTGTGATTCATGCGGCGCAGGTTCAAGCGTCGGGTCTGGAGCGGCAATCCGTCGTTCATCGGACATCGACTCCGAAAGGGCCTGCGGGAGGGTTGGTCGTGGAGGGGAGAACCGCCGGCGCGTGAGCCAGGGCAGGCGCGTGAGCCAGGGCAGGCGCGTGAGCCAGGGCCGGAGACGGCGTAGGCGGCAACGCGGGACAGGGTGGCTCGGTCAGGCGGTTGGTCAGAACCATTTGCTGCGGACGAAGTAGGCGAGCATTCCGACGGGGACGGTGACGCAGGTGAGGAGCATCAGGTTCATCCAGTGGGAGTTGTCGAAGGGAAGCCCTGTGAAGTTTTGGCCGAAGAAGCCGGTGATGAAGGTCAGCGGCAGGAAGACGGCGCTGAGCAGTGTCAGCCGTTTCATGATCTCGTTCGTCCGCTGCGACGCGTTCCAGAGGTGGGCGTCACGGACGTTGCCGAGCAGTTCGCGGGCCGACTCGACGGCCTCGTGCAGCCGCAGCGTATGGTCGTGGACGTCGCGGAAATAGAGCAACACCCGCTCATCGATGTAGCCCTCGCCGTGCTTGGACAGCAAGCCCAACACGTCCCGTTGGGGCGAGAGGACTTTGCGGAGGTTGATCAACATCCGCTTGAAATCGAGGATTTCGCTCAGCCGGACGCCGTCATGTTGGGCGAGCACGCGGTCTTCCAGATCGTCGAGCCGGGTGAGCACCTCATCGAGCAGCGGGAAGTACGAATCGATCAGCGAGTCGGCGATCAGGTAGCAGAGGTGCGCCGGGCGGCCTCCGGCCAACCTCCCGTCGTGGGTCAAGCGGTGCCAGATCGCGTCGAGGGCGGGGAGCGGTCGGGCGTGGACGGTGACGAGGTAGTCGTGGCCGATGAACAGGTGCAGTTCCAGCGCGTCGGCCGCGTCGATTCGGTCCCAATCGATCTGGAACCCTTGGATCACCAAGAACAGGTAGCCGTCGTAGCTTTCGAGTTTCGGCCGCTGGTCGAAGTGCAAGCAGTCTTCGATCGTCAGCGAGTGAAAGCCGAAGCGTTGCGAAAGGACCGCCAGCGATTCGGCGTCTTGATCGGTCAGGTCGATCCAGCGCAGCCCTTCGCCTGACAACGGGCGGACGTGGGCGTCCCCTTCGCTGCACGTGACCTGGTCATCCTGGCCGATCGTCATCACGCGATACATGCGAGACTCACTGGACGGTTCGCATGAACGCAAGGAATTTACGATCGAGCGTTTCTAAGTCGGTATCGAACTTGGATTCGAACAACGCGACCCGTTCCCGGCGGTCCCGTTCGACCAGCGGCTTACCACGGCTGAGTTCGCGCAAGTAGTCGATGTAGGCTTTCTTTTGGCTGCGGATTAGGAAATAGGTCAGCGCCCACGCTTCGGCGTAAGCGTCGCCCGCGGTGGTCGGGTCGCGAAACCGTGCGTCGTCGCAGAGCAGCATCGCCAACGAATTGCCGGGACGACGCTGTTGGTAATCGCGGAAGCGTTCCAGGTTGACGCGATTGACGCGGCCGGCCCCCTGCCAGCCGGCTGGGTTGGCGAAGTGGGGCGATTCGAAAAAGACCGCCAACCCTTCGCTGACCCACATCGGGTTGTCAGCGAACCGGGTTTGCAAGCCGGTGTTGTAAGCCAATTGGTGAGTCGCTTCGTGGACCAACGTCGCCACGTTCCGCTCGGGGTCGGGAACGTAAAAGGTGATCATCCGGTTGGTTTCGAGGTTGTAATAGCCGATCACGGTGTCGCTGTGGTTACCCAGTTCCGTGCGGGCGTACTCGTCGAAGCTGGCCCGATCGGCGAACACGAGCGCGACCAAGGGGAACCGAGGCTTTTCGAGCGGCCAGCGTTCTTTCCGAAAGAAGCTGTGGAAGCCTCGGTGCAGCGATTCGAACAGGATCCCGACCCAGCGGACGTAGCCCGGAAAGGTGTTGTGGGCGATCAGGTAGTTCTTGGTCCGATGGATCGCGAAGCCGGGGGGGAGTTCGGCGAGCAACCGGCGGCTCATTTCCTCCGCGTCGATCGGGGTGAAGGGCTCCGCGAGCTGTTCGCGGGACAGCACCGATTCGGGCTGGACGACCCGCAGCTGGCCGGCGTCGGTGAGGATCATTTGGCCGCCGTCTTGGGCGGTGACGAGCGGCTTGCCGACGATTTCGATTTCCTGGTCGGCAGACTTTTGGTAACGGATCCGGAACGCGGTCTCGTCCGGTTCGTCGGCACGCAAAGCGGCCGGAACGAACGCGGTGAGGATCGCGACCAAGGACAGCGTCAGCCGGGCGGCATCAGTCGGACGAAGCGGTTTCCGCGGGCGGTGTTCGATAAGGGCTGGCATTTCGGCAGCGGGTCCGTGAGAAACGGGAACTCGTGGCGCGGCGGGGAGCGGGACGCCCGCCGGCATTCTTTAGCTTAGCCTAGATCCCGGGAACCGTCGCGCCGGCGGTCGCGGAACCGGTGGGGCGTTCCGGTCGGTCCGGTCGATCCGGGCGTCGCTTCCGGGGTCCGGCCGGCCGTCTGATCGTTACAGCCCGCGGAATCGCCACCTTGGCGGGTCGCGGCGGCGGGCGGCGGGGCAACCACGGGGCGACCCGATTTCTCTGCCGCGTTTCGGAGGTAGGATGATATCGATGAAGATCACGTCCATCCCTCAACTGTACCGCAACCTGAAGCGGTGGCGTGAAATCCTGACGGTGTTGCGTCGGTACGGGTTGGCCGATTGGCTGAGTCAGTTCCCTCAATTGCCCTTTCGCGATTGGTTGAAGGACTCCGAGGGGCTGCCGCTGACGTCGCATTCGCGGGAAGCCCGGTTGCGGATGGCGTTGACGGAATTGGGGCCGACATTCATCAAGCTGGGGCAGGTCCTGGCGTCTCGCCCCGACTTGGTCGGGACGGCGGTGGCGAACGAGTTGAAGCGGCTTCACAGCGGCGTGCCGCCGGTCGAATCGAAGACGATCCGGGAGGTGTTGAAAAAGGAGTTGGGGTATCGTTTCGAATCCGAAATCATCGATTTCGACGACACCCCGTTAGCGGCGGCCTCGATCGGCCAAGTTCACCGCGCCCGGTTGGTCGATGAGACGGAAGTCGTCATCAAGGTTCAGCGACCTGGGATCGAAGCGATGATGCTTCGCGACCTCGACGTGCTGGAGGGCTTGGCAGAGCTGGCCGAACGGGTCGAGGGCCTCGCCGCTTTTTCCCCGCAAACGCTGCTGCAACAACTCGGCCCGACGCTCAAACGAGAACTCGACTTCGACCGCGAAAGGCAGAACCTCGAGGTCTTCGCGACGATGCTGAAGGACTTCGACAAGGTCGAGATCCCGCGGCCGATCGAATCGCTCTGCACCCGCCGCGTGTTGGTGATGACACGGTTGGCGGGGCAGGACTTGTCGCGGCCGCAAGCGACTGAGCACCTCGACGCCGCCGGGCGGAGCGACGCGGCGCGGATGATCACGACCGCCTACATGCAGATGCTGTTTCAAAGCGGCATGTTTCACGCCGACCCCCACCCGGGAAACCTGCTGCTGATGCCCGACGGCGGCATCGGGATCCTCGATTTCGGCATGATCGGGCGGATCGACACGCGGTTGCGGGAGCAGATCGAGGAGATGTTGTTGGCGATCGGCAACGGCGACAGCAACCGTTTGACGCAACTCATCCGTCGGGCCGGCAACGCCCCCGCCGTGATCGACGACGCGGCCTTGTCGGCTGACGTCTCCGAATTCATCGCGACCTACGGCCATCAGGATCTCGGTCACTTCGACCTAACCGGCGCCCTCAACGAACTGGGCGACATCCTGCATCGCCACGGCATCAAGCTGCCGACCCAATCGGCTGTCTTGATGAAAATGATGATCTCGCTCGAAGGATCGCTCGCGGTCCTGCACGCCGACTTCGACGCGCTCGAAGTGATGGCCGGGTTCATCCGGCGAGCCTCGTACAATCGGTTCAGCCCGCGACGGCAATTGCGGCAACTTCGCCAGATGATGTTGGAAGCCGAGTACTTCTTGCAGGTCGTCCCCGATCAGTTACTGGGGTTGCTGGAACAAGCCCGACGGGGGCAAATCAGCATTCATATGGAGCATCACCGGTTGGGAGCGACCGTCAACCGGCTGGTGCTGGGGCTGATCGCCAGCGCGTTGTTTCTCGGCTCGTCGCTGATGCTCTCGATGCACGTCCCGCCGCTGCTGTTTCCCGACTCGACTTGGTTCGGGTTTCATCAAATCAGCGTCCCGGGGTTGGCGGGGCTGATCGCCAGCGTCCTGCTGATGCTGCGGCTGTACTTTGCCATCCATCGCAGCGGCCACCTTTCGGGGCGGCAAGAGGATTGAACCGCCCAGCGACCGGGCACAGCAGTTGGACTGGGCCGGGTTGGGCTGAGCTGGGTTGGGTTGGGTTGCTTCGCAGGCGGGCTGGGTGGGCAGCCACCGGTTTTCTGGGATTCGGGTCGACTTGGGCGGCGTCACTTGGCACATTGTGTGCTGAAACCAAGTATCTTTGCCAGCAAACCGGTCGTGACGCTGATCGACTCGCCAAAGGAACGCCGATGACGAACCCGCTTTCTGTTCGCCCGTTCGCCCAACTCGCCGGCTGCCGAGTCACCCCCCGGTTGGTCCTGGTTTGCCTCAGCCTTGCGCTTTCGTGCGGGGCGACCGCCGGGTGGGCGCAAGATCCCGTGGGAAATGCGGAAACCGATCCGGCCGCGGCGGTTCAGGCGGCCG
Source organism: Planctomycetaceae bacterium (assembly GCA_007694185.1). Taxonomy (GTDB): domain Bacteria; phylum Planctomycetota; class Planctomycetia; order Pirellulales; family Pirellulaceae; genus UBA6163. The sequence continues at coordinate 4,613 of RECD01000129.1, read as the reverse complement.
GGGAAACGTCAGCGGCAGGAGCGGGATCGGAAGGCGAGGCGACCGAGGTGGTCGCGGCGGCGCTGCCGCCGTCTTGGGCCGAGCGGATCGACACGAACTTCGGGGTGCTCGTCGAATACCTTGGGAAAGTCATTTTCTTTCGGGTTTACGAGTCGAAGGACGGCGACATCTCGATCCCCTTCGTCGTCGTCTGGTTGTTCGGCGGCGCGACGTTCTTGACGATCCGGATGGGGTTCATCAACTTTCGGGCCTTTTTTCACGCCATTCGGCTGACCCGCGGCGAGTACGACGACGCCGCCGAGCCGGGCGACGTTTCGCACTTCCAAGCGCTCGCGGCGGCGTTGTCCGCTACGGTCGGCTTGGGGAACATCGCCGGGGTCGCGATCGCGATCGGCACCGGCGGCCCGGGGGCGTCCTTCTGGATCCTGGTCGTCGGGTTGCTGGGGATGTCGTCCAAATTCGCCGAATGCACGCTCGCACAGCTCTACCGCGTGCGAGACGATTCCGGCAAGGTGCTCGGCGGGCCGATGCGATATCTGCGGATCGGCTTGGCGGATTTGAAATGGCCCCGGTTGGGCCGATTCCTCGCCGTCGTCTTCATGCTGCTCTGCATCGGCGCCAGCTTCGGTGGTGGCAACGCGTTCCAGGTCGGCCAATCGCTCGACACGATCCGCAATCACTTCAATCTGCTCGACGATTACCCCTGGGTCTATGGGTTGGTGATGTCGACCGCGGTCGGCCTGGTGATCGTCGGTGGGATTCAGAGCATCGGGGCGGTCGCGTCGAAGATCGTCCCGTTCATGTGCGGCGCCTACGTGCTGGCGTCGCTCTACATCCTCGCGGTCCACGCGGCCGACCTGCCCGCGGCGGTCGTGACGATCGTCACCGAGGCGTTCAACCCGACCGCAATCAAAGGTGGCTTTTTGGGGGTGTTGGTGATCGGCATCCAGCGAGCCGTATTCAGCAACGAGGCGGGGATCGGTTCGGCGGCGATCGTCCACTCGGCCGCGAAGACGGATGAGCCGGTTAGCGAAGGGATCGTGGCGCTGCTGGAACCGTTCATCGATACGGTCGTCGTCTGCAGCATCACCGCCTTGGTCGTCGTCGTCACCGGCGTCTACGCCGCACCGGAAATGGCCGAGGTCGTCGCCAACAACGAAGGGGCACGATTGACGCTCGAAGCGTTCGTGACCGGCGGGTACGACTGGTTCAAGTACGTCCTCTACGTCGCCGTGGTCCTATTCGCCTTTTCGACCTGCATCAGTTGGTCGTATTACGGAGAACGCTGTTGGGCGGAACTGTTCGGCGCCTCGACGTCGATGATCTATAAGATGCTGTTTCTCGGCTTCACCTTCCTCGGCTCGATCGTCACCCGCGGCAACGTGCTCGAATTCAGCGACCTGATGCTGCTCGGCATGGGGCTGCCGAACCTGCTCGGCGTGTTCATGCTCAGCGGCATCGTCAAACGGCAGCTCGACGATTATTGGGGCCGCTACCGAGCCGGCAAGATCCTGACCACCGCCCAAATCAGGCAGGCGGAAGCGGCAGAGTCGCAATCGTAAATCTCGAGTCCGTCGCGATAGGTCGCGTTGCGGATCGCATGGTGAAAGACGATCGCCGATGTGAACGCGCCAACCAGATAGCCGCACGCCCGCCGGTGTGCCAATGCGGACGCACCGGACGGCTTGCGCCGTGCCGCTACGTCACTACCGCCCCTCCGGAAAGTGCTACCCTTGTTTACCGCGCGATCCTAGGCACCTCAACAGGATGGTTTCCGTTTAGATGTCGCCGCCGGGCGGATCGGTGGTGGCCGCTTCGTTTGCGATCGGTGGCTCCGCGGTTTGTTCGCTTAGCTCCGCGATGGCTTTTCGCAGCCCTTCGATCAGCCTGGCGATCTCGACTGGCGGCCAATCCTCGATTCGCGACTGGCCGTCGAATCGCTCTTCCGCCAGCACGCGGTCGACGTCCGCCTTGGAGAGCACCCCCTTGGTGGCGCTGATCACGACGCTGCGGAGGTATTTGCGGCGATGGAAAAACAAGGCCCGCAACGTTTCGTGAAAAAACTTGCGATCGGCCAAGGCGGCGCGTCTCTGTGGATCGGTATCGATCCGGACGATCGCCGATTGGACTTTCGGCCGCGGCCAAAACACCGTCGGCGGTAGGTCTCGGACCAACTCCGCGCGGCCGATCGTTTGCACCCACACGCTCAAGGCGCCGTAATCCTTCGTCCCCGGTTGGGCGATCAGCCGATCGGCCAATTCCTTTTGGATCGTCACCACCATCACGGCCGGCAACGGGTCGACGTGCAGCAGGTTGCTGATGATCGGCGTCGCCACGTTGTAGGGGAGGTTGGCGACGAGCAGAAAGCGGGACTCCGGCCCGAGCTTCGCCAGCGCCGCCCGGACCGATTCCATCAACTCCGGCCGCAGGTTGTGCTTGTTCTTGAGCGCGTCGCCGAGCAGCAGCTCGACGTTGTCACAAGCCGCCAACTCGGCCGTCGCGAGCGTGTGCAGGTGGTGGTCGATTTCGGCGGTGACGACGTACCCCGCCTGTTCGGCGAGCAGCCTGGTCAGGGAGCCGACGCCGGTGCCGACCTCCAGCACCACGTCGGTTTTCCTCAGCCCGGCGGAGCGGGCGATCAGTTCGACCAGGTTCAAGTCGATCAAGAAGTTCTGACCGAAATGGCTTTGGGGCTTCAGCCCCGCGGCAGCCAAGCGATTGGCTAGGAATCGGCCGGTTTGTCGTTCGGCCATGTGCCGCGAGCCTCCAGTTGACGTTCGATGTACTTGGCGAGAATGTCGGTTTCCAAATTGACCTCGTCGCCGGATCGGCGAATCCCCAAGGTCGTGACTCCCAACGTATGCGGGATCAGCGCGACGCTGAAGTCGGCTTCCGTCACGTCGACCACCGTCAGGCTGACGCCGTCCAGCGTGACGCTGCCCTTGGGGGCCAAGTGCGGGGCCCAGCGAGCCGGGACGCGAAACCACAACTTCGCCCAGGGCGGGTCCGGCTCGATTCGCAGCAGCGTGGCGAGCGCGTCGACATGACCGCTGACGTAGTGACCACCCAGCCGTCCGTCGGCGGCCAGCGACCGTTCCAAGTTGATCGGGTCGCCGGGGGCCAAGCGCCCCAGATTCGTGCGGACAAGCGTCTCTTCACCCGCTTCGAAATCGAGCACGTCGTTTTCGACGCCGATCACGGTCAGGCAACAGCCGTTGCAGCAGACGCTGTCGCCGATCGACGCATCCCGGCCGATCGTTTCGCCGGCGTCGATCCGCAAGCGTTTTCCGGGGGGCTGGTCGATCAATTCGATCAACCGCCCCATCGTTTCGACCAATCCGGTGAACATTCGGTGAAAGCTCGGTTAGCGCGGGGGGAATCGCTCAGGCAGTCGCCTGTTCATTCGTGGCCTTATTGGACAGAATGCCAAGGCAATCTCCAACGGGGCGACGGCGAACGTTCGCGGGCCCCGCGGGAGAACTGGGAGATGGCCGCGGCGCTGGCTTTTTTAACGCTACGCTGCCGCCGATTTGACCTGAACCCTTCACCCCCGAACCCGTAGGACCAACCGATGACGTTGATCGAATCGATTCATGCCCGCCAAATCTTGGACAGCCGTGGCAACCCGACCATCGAGTGCGAAGTCCAATTGACTGACGGCAGCATGGGCCGGGCTTGCGTCCCCAGCGGAGCCAGCACGGGCATTCACGAAGCGTGGGAACTTCGCGACGGTGATAAGTCGCAATACCTCGGTAAAGGGGTGAGCAAAGCGATCGCCAACGTCAACGGCACCTTGGCCGACGCCTTGGTCGGCATGAACGCGCTCGATCAGGCGGCGGTCGACAACGCGATGATCGACATCGACGGCACGCCGAACAAGAAAAACCTCGGGGCCAACGCGATCCTGGGCGTCTCCTTGGCGACGGCCCACGCGGCCGCCGATTGCACCGGCCAGCCGCTGTACCGATACCTCGGCGGCGCCGGGGCGCGGCTGTTGCCGGCACCGATGATGAACATCGTCAACGGCGGCCAGCACGCGGACAACTCGGTCGACGTGCAAGAATTCATGGTCATGCCGCTCGGGTTCGACCGATTCAGCGACGCGTTGCGAGCCGGAGTCGAGATCTTCCATCACCTCAAGAAGGTGTTGGCCGGCAAGGGGCTGAACACCGCCGTCGGCGACGAAGGCGGCTTCGCACCCGACTTGGGGAGCAACCAGGAAGCGCTCGATCTGATCCTGCAAGCGATCGAGTCGGCCGGCTATCGCCCTGGCGAACAGATTTTCATCGCGTTGGACGTCGCGGCGACCGAGTTTTACGACGAAAAGAAAGGCCACTATTCGATCGACGGCAAGCAGTTGTCGGGCGACGAAATCGTCGACTTCTTGGCCGGATGGTGCGACAAGTACCCGATCTGCAGCGTCGAAGACGGTTGCAGCGAAGACGATTGGGATACCTGGAAGAAGTTGACCGAGCGGCTCGGTGACCGCGTGCAACTGGTCGGCGACGACCTGTTCGTCACCAACGTCGAGCGGTTGCAGCGTGGGATCGATGAGGGGATCGCGAACAGCATCCTGATCAAGGTCAACCAGATCGGCACGCTGACCGAAACGA
>RECD01000195.1 GCA_007694185.1 Planctomycetaceae bacterium | reverse complement strand
CTCCGCTCCACGCGATGCCGGTTCGGACTACGCTTCAGGATCTGGGCTGGACGTGCTGAGCGGAACTGCGGCCACACGAAAGCCCAAGAACCCAACCCGGTTCTGCGGCCCGCCCCTGAAGCGGTACGCCGCGCGGCAGTACCCGGCGACGTAGAACCAGCTGCCGCCCCGGAGCACCCGGCTGGCGGCCTCCACAGCGCTACTCGGATTCCGCACCGCCGTAACACCGTACGCGTCGAATCCGCCATCACACCACTCCCAAACATTACCGGCCAAGTCCATCACTTGCTCGGGAGTCTCGCCTAACGGATAGATGCCTACCGGCGTCAGATGGCCGATGTTGTTGTCGAAGTTGATCCTTGCCTCATCCGGCTCCTCGTTTCCCCACGGATATTTCCGCCCCTCCGTTCCCCGAGCCACCCGTTCCCACTGAGCCTCCGTCGGCAAGTGGCAGCCTGCCCAGACGCAATAGGCCATCGCTTCCCACCAGCTAACGCCGACCACGGGCCGCGACGGATACTCGATCTGCTGCTCCCACTCCGCGGGCGCCGAGAAGTCCGCAAATCCTCCGGCCTGCCACCAGCGACGTTCTTTGTACCCGTCATCCTCCATGAATTGCTTGTACTGGTCGACGGTGATCGGATAGCGGGCGATGCGAAAACCGTCTAAGAACACCTCCTGCACCGGCGACTCGTCCTCGTAAGCTTCTAAATCGTAGTTCGGCTGTTGCTCGTCCTGTTTCTGTGCTCCCATCAGGAACGTTCCGGCGGGGATGTTCGCCCAGTAGTCATCGCGGTGGAGATCGATGCGAGGATCACCGGCCCGGCCGAGCGCATCGGCTGCGGCGATGCGTTCTTCGACTGGAACGCTCTCAGACCGGTCGCGGTCAAAGATGCCCATCACGTCATCGAGTAGACGGTGATACCGTGGATCGCAGACTTGGTAATTTAATGGTTGCAGGTCACGTAGGATCGCGCCTATCAAGCCAGCGCAGCGAGCCTGATCGGCCAACGCTGGCGATTCACCCAGCCCGCTGAACATTGTCGCAATCAACCCATCCACCTTAGCTTTGCCCTGCTCATGCAGCGCTCCGACCAGCAACAGGACCACCTCGCGCCAGTCGGACAGGTACACCCGGTCGGGATCGAAAAATAGCAACCGATGCTGTTCGCCCTCGAGCCTGCTGGCGATCGCCTTGGCCGCCAGGAATTCCTGGAAAGTCAGGTGCCAAAACGCCAGCTCATTGCCGCGGCCCACAATGATCCCGCTGTCGATCTCTTCCTCGTCCAGAAAGCGTTCGGCGCGGGCGATCGACTCCCTGGTCACTTCACCGGCCCCGAACTCGCCAGCAAGCTTCTCCGCCGCCCAATGATTGGGTACCTGAATCTTGCGTCCCTCGGAGGCGTCCTGCATGGCCAACGCCAATTCTTGCAGCAGCACGACGGTACGGTCCGCCGTCGCACGACCCGACCGCTGCTCGCGGGATCGAGAGAGCCAGGTGATAATCGATTCGTACAGGTCGGCCCGCTGCTCCGGCAAACGCCGCTCATTCCAGTGCAACACAGCCAACGCGGTGAGCATAACGGGACTGCGAGCCATGCGGCGGATCTCGGCCCGCCCGCGAACCGCCGCCAGCAACTCGTCTATGTGCGCCCTGGCCGAGTCTTCGCTGCCCGGGTAGACCGCTTCGCACCATCGGGTCAGGAACTTCTCGACAGCTACATCCGAGAGAGGCTCGATACGAGCATGCGCGAAGTCTGGCAAAACCACTTCGCCGACATACGCCGCCGGCCGACTGGTGACGACGAACCGACAACGCTGGTAGGCAGCCGCCAGGTGCTGGATTAGCTGGGACATTCCCTGGCGAACCACACGGTCCGGGGCCTCGTCCAGCCCATCGAGCAAGACCGTACAGCGGCCATCTTCCAGTTGCTGGTGAAAGAAACTGGCATCGAGAGCCCAGCAGTTGCCAACGGAGACCGCTTCCAAGAAGTGCGGTAACCACGCTGCCGAGTCTGCCGCTGGGGCGAAAGACGCGTGGGAGTGCTGCTGGAGGTGCTGTGCTAGTTGGCTGATACGGACGTAAATCGGGAAAGTGCGGTCGGTGATGCCCAGTCGCTCGGCGGCTGCACCAGGCACGTCGCCAAGGTGCGTTTGGCACAGTGCGTGAGCGACGCGGCGGAGGAACGTCGTCTTGCCCGCACCGGGATCACCAACGACGACCAGTCGGTCGTCCCGCAATGCTTCGTGCAGTAGCACGGCGGGCTGCCTAGCCAGTTGCAGTTCGTCCGCATTGTGCCGCCCTCGCTTAACGTCCCGGGAAAGTGGCTCGTCCGATCTCTCTGTTCCGGTCGTGGTCAGCGAGATGTAGAGTTCCTCGATCGGGAAGCGGTTGGTGCGACCGGTGCCGATCTGGAGGCCGCGAATGTCGATCCAGGCGCTCTTGTCCAGGATATCGCGTAGGTATTTGGTCGGATCAGACAGACGGGCGGGTGTTTTGTCGGGATCAACCTGCGGAGCCAGCCAGTGGATCAGCTTCCGCAGATGTTCAGAGACTTTTTCGTAGAAGCCATCAACCCCGCGCACGCCTTTGTAGGTGCCGACGATGCCGAGTTGTTCGACACGCTCGCGAAACTCCCACACTTCGGCAAATTGCCGCGCAGCTTCGGATGACCGTCCCGGCCGGGCGTCGTCGTCGAAATAGAACATGATCCACGGCTCGCCAACGTCCTTGTACTTGGCCAAGGCGCCGTCGAA
>RECD01000203.1 GCA_007694185.1 Planctomycetaceae bacterium | reverse complement strand
GGGAGCGGACGGCACTCGGAGTGTGCCGGCTACTTTGCGCGCGTACCCGGGGTGGGGTTTGTTAGCGGGTGGGGGTTCGGCGGGGTCTTGGGGGTGGTAGGACGCAGGTTGGGTCTCGTTCGGTGGATTCTCCGGTTTGGTCGACTGGGTGGGTGAAGAGGTATTTCCAGACGGGTTCGTAGAGGAAGTTGCCGTCGGCGTCTTTGGGGGAGGCACCTCCGGGGGCGACGGATGAGTGGGCTCGGTTGGCGTCGCCGCCGACGTCGGCGGCGGAAATCAGCCGCCGTGTGTTCTCGTACGGGGGTGCGGAATCGTCGACGTTGACGATCGGCCCGTGAGTGTGGAGCCCCAGCAATTCCCAGGATCGGCAGTAGTGATTGCCGCTCCAGCCGCCGTCCAACACGTGGCTGAATCCGAAAAAGCGGCTGGCGGGGGTTGCCGAGGGGAGCGATTGCCAGTCTTGGTCTTGGTCTCGGGGGCCGCAGAGCATGACGACCCGGTCGACCCGTTGGTGGATCGCGAAACGGGCGGCGGTCGTCGACCCGTGGGAACTGCCGGCGATGATGACTCGGTCCCAGCGGACCGCGGATCGGTCTTCGGTGAGGAATTGTTCCCAGCGGCCTTGGGGGTGTTCGTCGGCCAGCCAGAGGAGGAATTGGCGGGTCCGTTCCATCATCCCGTCGGGGTGGGGGATCTCGAGCTCGTCGCTGACGTCCTGGCCGATCGCGGCTTCCAAGCGGACGTTTCCGCGGGCTTGGCCGTCCTTCGGTTCGGGGCGGCAGAGGATCCCGAACCACTTGTTCGCGTAGCTGACCTGGATCGCGTGGATGCCGTAGGAATTGACTCGCTGGAACAGGTTTTCGTTGTGCCCCATCAGCCAGATCATCAGCTTGCCTTGGGGGGCGACGCGGGTGTCGACCGAGGCGACTTGGGTGTCCTGCGGCTTGCCGTCCTTTTCAAAAACGAAATCGATCTCCGGATGCGGCCGTGTCCGCGAATCGAGTTCGCTGGCCCGCGTTCGAAAGCGATAGGCTTGCGGTTCGGGATCGTCGAAGGCGACTCCGGCGGGCGCGCCTGCGGGTGCAGGCGGTTGTTGGTTGGTCGTTCGTGGTGGGTCGTTTGGCGTTCGTGGTTGTTGGTTCGTCGTTCGTGGTTGTTGGTTTGGCCTCGGTGCTTGCGCGACCGCGGGGGCGGCGGTTGTAACAGCCAGACTGATGGCGAAGACGGCTGCGGCGAGGATGGGGCCAAGACGAAGGGTTGACAGGAGTTGGTTTCGCAAGGGGAGCGGTTTCATGGTGGGTTGCCGGTTGGGGGAGGCGAAGTCGTCGGCCGGAGCTAGCTGTGGAGGATTTCGCGGATGACGTGGCCGTGTACGTCGGTCAGCCTTCGGTCGATGCCGTTGTGGCGGAAGGTCAGCCGCTTGTGGTCGATGCCGAGCAGGTGCAGGATCGTGGCGTGCAAATCGTAGCAGTAGGTTATACCTTCCGCCCCGGTGTAGCTGAATTCGTCGCTCACCCCGTGCGTGACGCCGCCTCGGACACCGCCGCCACTGAGCCAGGTGACGGAGGTGCCGCCGTTGTGGTCTCGTCCGGTCGCCCCTTGGGTGAATGGCATCCGGCCGAATTCGGTCGTCCAGACGACGAGGGTATCTTCCAGCAGTCCTCGTCGCTTCAGGTCTTTCATCAGCGCGGCGATCGGTCGGTCGACGCTGCGGGCGATGAAGGGCAATTCCGTGATGATGTCGGAATGGTTGTCCCAATTTTTGCTCGGTCCCCCCATGCCGCTCCAAACTTGCACGAACCGCACGCCCCGTTCGATCAGGCGGCGGGCGGTCAGGCAATTGCGGGCGAAGGGGGCGGTTTCGTCTTCGTCGATCCCGTATTCGCGATGGGTCGCGGCCGTTTCGTCGGACAGGTCGAGTGCGTGTGGGGCGGCGACTTGCATCTTCGCCGCGAGTTCGAACGACGCGATGCGGGCCGCCAGGCGGGTGTCGTCTTCACGTCCCGCTTCGTGTCGTCGGTTGAGTCGATCGAGCAGTGCTAGCCCGTCGGCTTCGGCCGCGGGGGTGATGTCAGCGAACTCGGGGGGCGACAAGTTGCCGATTGGTTCGGGGGCATTCGGTTTGATGATCACCCCTTGGTGGGCGGCGGGCAAAAACGCGGCTGAGAAGTTGCCGGTGTTGTTGTAGGGAAGTCCGCGGTGATCGGGCAGCACGACGAAGGTCGGCAGGTCGTCGGAGATCCGTCCCAGGCCGTAGGAGATCCAGGCGCCCATGCAGGGGAACCCGGGGGAGACGAAGCCGGTGTTCTGCATGTAGCTGGCGGGGCCATGCACGTTCGTTTTGCTTGCCATCGCCATCAGGAAGGCGAGGTCATCGACGCAGGTGGCCATGTGGGGAAACACGTCGCTGACCCACCGCCCGCATTCGCCGTGGCGTTGAAAGCCGAACGGCGAACGCATGATCGTGCCGACTGGGCTGGTGACGGCCGCTCGAATGCCGAAGTCGATCGATTCGCCGTGGCGGCGATCGAGTTCCGGTTTATGGTCGAACGTATCCATCTGGCTGACCCCACCGTTCATGAACAGTTGGATCACTCGCCGAACTTTGGCCGGGTGATGGACGCCACCCAGCGGCCAGTCGGCGGGCGACGAGGCTTCGCCTGCTCGCGTGGAAGCGTCCGCTTGGTCAGCGCCGGCGGTTTCGGCGCGGGCGTCTTGGGCCAGCATCCCGGCGAGGGCCAAGCTGCCGAAGCCGCCACCGAGTTGGTTGAGAAAGTCGCGGCGGGAAGGGGGCATGGGGTTGGGGCTTGGGCGAGCCGATTCGGGGGGACGCATGGGATCCGCCTTCCTGTTCGGGTGGGCTCGTCAATCGACGAACATGAACTCGTTGCTGTTGAACAACACGCGGCAGGCGGCTGGTAAGCCGTGTGCGGTGATGTACCAGGCGACCGCGGTCGATTCCTCGTCGGTCGGTTCCCGTCCGAGGATGCGGCGGAACGCGGCTTGGGCTCGAGCCGTGCCGTCCGGATCGGCTTGGCTGTCCCGCTCGATCGCGTCGGCCAGTTGCCGGCATTGCCAGAGGACCGATTTGTCGTTGAGGGTCGCGAGTGCCTGCATCGCGGTGATCGATTCGTTGCGGACCGGGGTCAATTGCGACCCGTCGGGACAATCGAGTGCGTCCATGAAGGGATCGGGGATGGTGCGAAACAGGAACCGATAGACACTGCGTCTTCGCAGCGCCGGGGCGTCGGGTGGGAAGTTGCGGTAATCGACGTTGGGGGTGACGTGGGTTCCCGGGGTTTGGATGAATTGTTTGACGGACGGACCGCCGAGTTGGCGATCGAGTGTCCCGGCGACGGCCAGCACGGAATCTTGGAACGATTCGGCATCGAGCCGCTGGCGATTGAACCGCCACAGCAACCGGTTTTCGGCATCGATCGCGGCGGCGTCGGGGTTACCGGTGCTGGCTTGCCGGTAGGTGGCGCTGGTGAGGATCAGCCGCCTGAGCGATTTGATCGAATGGTCACCGTCGCGCAAGTTGCAGGCCAACCAATCGAGCAGTTCGGGATGTGTCGGCGCGGCTCCCATCCGCCCGAAGTCATTCGGCGTGTCGACCAAGCCGCGGCCGAAATGCCACTGCCAAATGCGGTTGGCGATCGAGCGCCAGGTGAGCGGGTTGCGGGTGTCGGACAACCAGTTGGCCAGCGCGGCGCGGCGTTGGCCCTCGTCGTCCGGGTCTTCGATCGCGAGTTGTCCGGGGAAGTTTGCCAGGCAATCGAGTGCGCCGGGGGTCGCTTCGCCGAGCGGTTGGGACAGCTCACCTCGGCCGAGCAGTCGTACTGATCGGGGCGTTGTGGAAGGACGGAAGGAGCCGTCGGCGGCGAACCGATTCGTACCGCAGTAGACGAGCGATTGTGGTGGCAAGGCTTCGAGGCGGGCTCGGTAGTCTTGTTCGGCGTAGGCGACGGCCAGACGGCGGCGATCGTCTGCGCTGCGCTCGGTCGGCGCGATACCGAGCAGTTCGACGAGTTGCGGATCGAGTGAGCGGTTGGGCAACCGCGGTGTCGAAGCGGTGGTGCTCAACCGAAACCGTCCGATCAGGTGACCGCCGCCGTGCGATTGCTGGAGCTCGACTCGCAATGTGCGTTGTTCAAGTGCGACGTCTTGATCACCGTTGCCTGAATTAGCGGCAGGAGGGACGCTTGGGGCTGACCACGGTTCCGCGAGGGTGAAGACGGCTTCGTGGGGCACGCCGACTTGCGGGTAGATTCCCCAGGCGGTCGCGTCTTGGCCATCGATCGCGCGTTCGACTCCCCAGCCCGCTTGGTCGAAATCGGCGACGGCGGATGCGATTCTTAATTCCCGATCGGGCTCGTCTGCGGACCCGACGGCAAAGACGCGGAATCGATTCAGATGGAGGTTGCCGTTGTCTTGGCGTCCCGGGCCGCGGTGCGGAAGCGAGTCGTCCGTCAGCAATTCCAGCCGCACGCCGCGGATTTCGTTATCGATCGGGGTCAACCAGATCGAATAGGTATCCCGCTCGGGGCGATCGCCACCGGCCAAGATCGAGCTGTCCGGCTGGGGGATCAGCTTGCTGCCGTGAGCCGATTCGCTGCGGGTGATCGTGGCGGGTCTCCACAACGATTCGGCGTCGCGGATTTCCCTTTCCCAGGCCTCGACCGCCTGGCGTGTTGCTGGTGAATCGAGCGACGGATCGGCGGCGGCGAGCCGGTTGGGCAGATCGGCGAGTGCTTCGTTCAGTTCTCGGCGATGACGGGCGACTTCGGGGTCGGCGTCGTAGCGTCGGTTCGCCTTGTCGGTCGCGGCGAAGACGGCTTGCAAGTTGTAATGATCGGCTTGGGAGATCGGATCGAACTTGTGATCGTGGCAGCGGGCGCAGTGTACGGTGCTGCTGACGAAGGTCGACATCACCGTCGTCACGATGTTGTCGCGGTCGAGGTAGCGGGCGATCTCGCGGTCGTCGGTGTCTTCGCGGATATCTCGTAAGGAGCTTTCGTCCCACGGGCCGGCGGCTAGAAATCCGGTCGCGACGATGCCGCGCGGGTCGCCGTGGCCCAGCACATCACCGGCGATTTGTTCGTCGATGAAGCGGCTGTAGGGGATGTCGTCGTTGAAGGCGTTGATCAAGTAATCGCGGTAGGGCCAAGCGTGATCGCGAGGGCGGTCTTGGTCGTGACCGTGGGTTTCCGCGAAGTGGATCAGGTCGATCCAATGACGGGCTTGTCGTTCGCCGTAGGCAGGGTCGGCGAGCAGTCGATCGAGGATTCGGTCGTGAGCTTGCGGCGAATCGTCGGCGAGAAATTCGGCGATTCTTTCGGGTGGTGGTGGCAAGCCGAGCAGATCGAAGTGGACTCGGCGGAGCCAGGTGGTGCGGTCCGTTTCGGGGGCGGGAGTCAAACCGCGTGATTCCCGCTCGGCGGCGACGAAGTGATCGATCGGGTTGCGCGCCCAGCCGCCGGCGGTTGTGGGAACCGGGGGGCGACGCAGTTCGGCGTAGGCCCAGTGGGGAGGCCAATCGGCGCCGCTGGTGATCCATTGCCGCAAGGTCTCGACTTGATCGCTCGAAAGCGGCGGGCCTTCGGGAGGCATCCGAAATGAATCGTCGTCGGACAGGACGCGGCGGATCAGTTCGCTGGTTTGGGGATCGCCGGGCACGATCGGCGGTTCGCCCGAATCGGCGGTGGCGAGTGCCGATTCTCGGTCGATCAGTCGCAGGCCGCCGGCGGCATCGGATGCGCCGTGGCAGCTCCAACAGCGAGCCGCGAAGATCGGCTGGACGTCGCGAAGGAAATCGACGTCAGCAGCTTGGGCGGTGCGGAGTGTTGACGAACCGATGATCAAGATCGCGAGCGTCGCGAAGGAGCTCACGAGTGACGACCGAGACGCCGCCAGCGGATTCCCTTTGGACCGTTTCCTCGCAGAGCGCGTGGAAGCTGTGATCGTCCGGGGGTGGGGCATGACAGATCTTGGCGGTGGGACGCAGGCGGGTGCGTTCAGCGGGCCGGGTGGTGGTCCCACTGAACGCTCGAATCGTCTCGGATCGGAATCCTCGATTGGGGCGTGTGCCGGCGGGCGTGCCGACGGCAATGAAGTCCCATTCGGGGATCACGGCTTCAGCGTGAACCGTCCGAAGTGGATCCCGCCCGGTTCGTCGTACGCGAAGCTGCCGGCGGGGGCGAAATACTTTTTGAACTCATCAAACGGCGGCAATTCGTTTCGGCGGAGCAATTCGCCGAGCGCCCGTGAGACGCCGTCATTGCGATTTTGCAACGTCGAGCGGGTTTGGTCAGACTTAGCTAACTCGTAGACCTGCCGCAGGACTTCGGACGCACGCGAGAAGCTCAGCAGGAACGGCTTTTCGCCTCCGAGCTGGGCCCCGAGTTCGCTGGCCAAAATGTCGTACTCGGGGAGGGCTGACAATCGCGGCATCGCCCCGTCGTTGGCACGGATCGCCCGTTCCATGAACTCGCGGCTGTCGCCTGTCAGCAACCAGTCGTCGACGATGATCGCGCAAGGGGTCGGTTGGCGAAGTGCCGGGCGCTCCGGCCGAGCGGCCGGACCACGGACGGGGGCCAGGTACAGTTTGCGGACGCCGATCGCTTCGGTCCGGATGTCGGGCATGCTGTCCGTCACGGCTTGCAGCGTTGCCGCCGCGGCGACCGGGTCCTTCAGCTTCACCGCCGTGATGGACACGGAGCTGTTGATCGTGACGGGTGGTTGGAGCCACTGGGTGATCACGGCCCGATCGTCGATGGCGCCGATGATCTTATCGCGAAAGTCGATGCCGAAGCGTTGTTCGAACTGATCCTCGACTTGTCGTTTGAAGGCGTCCTCGCCTTGGAATCGATCGACGATCCGGGCGACGCCGTCGTAGGTGGCGTCGAAGCGCCAGCCGATCGAGGTGTAGGAGGTGACATCTTCGGGAACCCACTTGGGCGGGTTGGTGTCGCCGTCTTTGGGACGCAGCACGGAGAAAATTCCGTCGCGAGGGGCGTCGATCAGGATGTGGGCGTGAGTGATGTCATCGAAGATATCACCGCCCTGAAAGGTGCTCGCACCGATCCCTCGGATCTTCGCGACGCCCAACTCCTCGGCGATCTGCCAGCCCAGCGCGGCGGCGACGCCGCCTTGCAGGACCAGCCGTTTGGCGAGCCGGTAGGGGTCGGCGAAAAAAGTGATTTGGGGGCGGGTGTCTTCGGCGCCGACGCAGCGGGTCATCACGGCGGCGAAATCGGTCGATTCCGCGAGGCTCTTGCCGTTGCCGCGGCCGTCCCAGCGAGCTAGCGCGTCGGTCGCGACGGGTCCGCCGACGCCGATCACGGTCGCCCCTTCTCGCTGGAAATACTCCAACCGCGTATCGGAACCTGACGGAGCGATCCAGCGACGGACCTGCGTCCCGCCGATCACCTCGCTCCGTTCCACGGCGCCGCTGCGGAGCACCAGTTGTTCGACTTGAATGAGGATTTTGTCCATCGTCTCGTTCCGTTCGCCGGAATCGATGACGACCAGCAGGCCGAAGCGGGCTGATTCCTGTCGGCGTTCGGCCAAGCGTCGTCGGATCGCTTCGGGCGATTCGTCGCGCGATTCGGTACGGGGGCCGTTATCCGGATTCGCCGCTTGGGCGTCGAATGCGACGACGCCGACCGCGAGTTGGCCTTGGGGGATGTCGATCAGGTCATCCAGCGAGATGCCGAATTGCGATCCGATCTGTTCGAACAGTTGCGACGCCTGCAAGTACAGGTCGCTGACCATCGGCCGTAACTTGGGATCATCCAGCATGCGACCGACTGAGCTTTTCGCCAAATCCTCGCGAAAATCCTTCACGTTTTCGACCCGCACGTAGACCATCGTCTGTTCCGGCAGCAACCGCGGGGCACCCGGCACCGCCGCGGAGGCCTGGTTGTCGGCGGCCCACCCGAGCAGCAAGCCGATGCAAACCAGGGGCCACAGTGCGGGCTTGTGGTGGCGTGTCAAACCGGGGCAGCGGAGTCGGTTGTTCATCGATTTCATTCGCGTTTTTGAAAAGTTGGCGTTGATGAAAAGGGGCGATCAAGTCGTTCCCGTGGGGGGGTGACCCCATTTGAACAGGATATTCGTTTTGAGCCGCTCCGTCTTGTCGATTTTCCTGAACTTTTTCGAAAGGCAGGCGAGATCTCGAAACCCCTCCTCGCCGATGGGGTTTGGGATAGAATGCAGTGAACGTCGAAGCGGCTGCGAACCGGAGCGGCATCGGCGAGCCGAGCTCGCGTGAGTGGCCGATCGAGCGTTTTCGGCGTGGGCTCGTCAGGACGATTTGTCAGACGCGCGGACCGTCAGGCGGTCGCCGATGCCGACGAGCGGCTGATGTGGCTGGTTTCGGGAGCGTGGAAGTGGCCTGAGTGGTCGGGTTTCTCGCGTGCTCGGATCTGCGGGCAGGCGTGAGGCTCGCGGGTCCTTCACCTCTGCGATCCGTCATCCATTCCGATTCGTCTCGACTCGCCGTGTTCTCCTTTCCATCCAAACGGCTGAAACCATGCTTGCCATCCTATCAATCCGACGTTTGCTCACCACCTCGGCTGCCGTGCTGATATCGCTGGCACTCAGTCACTCCGAAGCGGCGGCGCAGCGGGGCGCGACGCCGCAGACCGGCGGAGCGGGTGCCGGCGCGGGAGGCGGTGGTGCCGGGGCCGGGGGTGGCGTGCAGGCCCCTCAACCTGGCAATACTCAAGCGAATGAGATCGGGCGGGCCGCCGAACGCCGGTTCATGGACGCGGGCGAAGCGGGCGCAGCCGGCGGGATGGCTGCGATGCGCGGCATGGGTGCGATGGGCGGCATGCGAGGCGCTGGAGGGATGGGCGGATTCGGCGGCATGAACCCTTTCGGTGCGAATCCTTTTGGCGCCAACAACGCGGCCGCGCAGCCGAAGGTTCGCCTGCGGTTGCAAGGTCAAGTCGAAGTTCCGGCTCAGCAGCGTCAAGCGGCACTCGCGAGGAATCAACAGCAGCTTCGCAACTCGCAGATCCGACGCCTCGTCAACGGCTTCGACGTCTCGCTCGACCAGGGCGTGGCGACGATCAACGGCGTCGCGGCGACGGCCAAGGACAAACGGATGGCTGAGTTGATGCTGAAGCTCGAGCCGGGTGTTCGCCAGGTCGACAACCAGATCGTCGTCGCCGAATAGCGGTCGCCCGAATCGGCGAAGGCCCGGCGTGAGCGTGGCAGTGGCCCGTGAGACCGTGAGACCGTGAGACCGTGAGACCGTGAGACCGTGAGTGGACTTGGCGGGAGGGCGCCGGAAAGGTCGGAGACGGTTTTGGGCCGTGATTTGGCGGCCTTTCGTCTGATTTCAAAAACCCGTGTCGTCAACTCGGCGCGGCTCATCACCCGAGCATTCCTTGAATACGAATGGGAAAGCTCCCTTTTCCATGCTCAAGCGATGGCGACGGTGGCCATCCGCCGGGCGGCTGATCTATAATCAGCGGGTCGGCGTGGGATGCGACACCCGCGTCGAAACTCATTCCTTGTTCGTCTCACCGCTGGCTACTGGCCGGATGGCGAATGCCATTGGCATCGTGATCTGCGGCACCGAGACCACTTCCGTCATCCGGACTCGACTGATGAGACTTTCGTTCGCCGTCGTCTTGGCGTTGTCAGCTTTTTTGATCGCCCCGGCGCGTTCGCGTGCTGCCGAGGGGATTCAATTCAATCGCGACATTCGGCCGATCCTGTCGGACAACTGCTTCTTCTGTCATGGCCCGGACGCGGGGCACCGGCAAGCCGATTTGCGGCTCGACATCCGCGAGGACGCGATCGCCGGCGGTGCGATCGAGCCTGGGGAGATCGACGCCAGCGAATTGGTGGCGCGGATCCTCAGCGACGACCCCGACTTGGTGATGCCGCCACCCGATTCGAACAAGCGGTTGACGGCGGAGCAGATCGAAACGCTGCGGACTTGGGTTGCCGAGGGGGCCGCGTATCAGCTGCACTGGGCTTATGAACCGCCGGTCAAACCGGAAATCCCGGCGGGCGAGCATGCGATCGATCATTTGGTCCGCCAGCGACTGGCACAGCGCGGGCTGAGCCCCTCGCCGCGAGCCGACCGACGGACGCTGATCCGGCGGCTACACACGGATCTGTTGGGCCTGCCGCCGTCTCCCGAAGCGGTTGACGAATTCGTTCGAGACGGCTCGCCGGATGCTTACGAGCGGTTGGTCGATCGGTTGCTGCAGAGCCCGCATTATGGCGAGCGGATGGCGATCGGCTGGTTGGACGTCGTGCGCTACGCCGACACGATCGGATATCACAGCGACAACCCGCGAAACGTGTGGCCGTATCGCGATTGGGTGATCCGCAGTTTCAACGAGAACAAGCCGTTTGACCGGTTCACGATCGAACAGATCGCCGGCGACCTGTTGCCGGACGCCGACGTCGAGACGCGAGTCGGTTCGGCGTTCAACCGGTTGCTGTTGTCGACCGAGGAAGGGGGGGCTCAACCGAAGGATTACGAATCGCGGATGCTGACCGACCGGGTCCGCGCCGTCGGTGCTGCGTGGATGGGGCAGACGACCGGGTGTGCCCAGTGTCACGACCACAAGTTCGACCCCTTTTCGATGCGCGACTTTTACTCGCTCGGCGCTTTTTTCGCTGACATCCAGGAACCGATTTTGGGACGTCGCGAAGAGGGGATGGCGGTGACGACGGCGGAGCAGGAAGCGGAGTTGGCGAGGCTGGATGAAAGGCTTGCCCAAGCCCGTCGTGACCACGACGCGATCCTGCCGGCGCTCGATGCGGCTCAGCAGCAGTGGGAAGCCGACTTGGTGGCCTATCAGGTCACGTTGCCGGAACTGCGTGAAGGCTCGGGAGCTTCCGCCGCTGATCAGAAGACGGCTCGCGACGTGGCCGCGGCGATCTCACAAGCGGAGGCGGAACGCACGCCGGCCCAGCGTGACGTGATCCGCAATTACTACCGCGGTCGGGTCACCAAGCTGTTCTCGGGGCAGCGGAACGGGTTAGCGGAAGCGGAGCAGGCCCGCGCCGCATTCTATGCCGCGTTGCCCAAGTGTTTGGTCAGCACCAGCACGCCGAACAAGCGGACGGTCCGCATCCTGCCTCGCGGCGATTGGATGAACGAGTCGGGCGAGATCGTTTCTCCGGCGCTGCCACACTACTTGCCGGGACCGACGTTCGAGGACCGCGAACCGAACCGGCTCGACCTGGCCAATTGGCTCGTTTCGCCAGACAACCCGTTGACCGCGCGGACGGTGATCAACCGGACTTGGAAGCAATTTTTCGGAACGGGGCTCAGCAAGGTACTCGACGACCTGGGGGCGCAAGGTGAACCGCCGGTCCATCCGGAACTGCTCGATTGGCTCGCTACCGAGTTCGTCGATTCGGGCTGGGATTTGAAACGGATGATCCGAGCGATCGTCACCAGCGAAACCTATCAACAGGTCTCGCAATCGACGCCGGAATTGCAGGCGGCGGACCCCTACAACCGTTTGTTGGCTCGCCAAAGTGCCTTCCGCGTCGACGCGGAATTGGTTCGTGACCATGCGTTGGCGGTTTCGGGTTCGTTGACGGAACAAATCGGCGGCCCGAGCGTCAAGCCTTACCAACCGCTTGGGTATTGGGAAAACCTCAACTTCCCGACTCGCAAATACGATCACGACGCGGGGAAAAACCAGTACCGCCGCGGGCTGTATACCTGGTGGCAGCGGTCGTTCCTGCATCCCAGCTTGTTGGCGTTTGACGCCCCGAATCGCGAGGAATGCACGGCGGAGCGGAATCAGTCCAACATCCCGCAACAAGCCCTCGTGCTGCTCAACGATCCGACTTATGTGGAAGCCGCGCGAGCTTTTGCCGGGCGGATTCTGACCGCTCCGCTGGGCGACGCGGCGACGGATATGGAGCGGATCGAATGGGCGTGGCGCCAGGCGTTGCAGCGACTCCCCAGCGAACAGGAATTGCGGCTTGCCACGGATTTGCTTGCGGAGCACCGTAGCTATTACCTTCAGGACATCGAAGCGGCCGGACAGTTGCTCGATGTCGGCTTGGCTCCTAACCCCGCATCGGTCAGTCCGGTTGAGTTGGCCAGTTGGACTCACGTCGCGCGGGTATTATTGAATTTACACGAATCGATCACGAGATCGTGAGTTAGCCATGGACTCCAACGTCCTTCATCGCCGCGCCTTCCTCGGTCGCGGTTCGCTCGGTTTGGGTGCCGTGGCGCTCGCCGGGCTGGCCGATCCCCGGTTGCTTCGGGCCGCTCCGGCTCGCGGCGTGTTGACCCCGCCGCCGCTGCCCGTGCGGGCCAAGCGGGTGATCTGGTTGACGATGGCCGGCGGTCCGTCTCAGTTCGAAACGTTCGACCACAAGCCGAAGCTTGCCGAGTTGGACGGCCAGGCGATGCCGGAAAGTTTCACCCGCGGCCAACAGTTGGCGCAACTGCAAGGACAGAAGCTGTTCTGCTTGCGGCCGATGTTTCCGTTTGAACGTCATGGCGAGAACGGGACAGAAATCAGCAGCCTGTTCCCGCACTTGGCGGGCGTCATCGACGACTTGTGCATCGTCCGTTCGATGACGACCGAGGCGATCAATCACGATCCGGCTCACATGTTCATGAACACCGGCTCGCAGATCGCCGGGCGGCCGAGCATGGGGGCGTGGGTCACGTACGGTTTGGGCAGCGAATCGGAAAACCTGCCGGGATTCGTCGTGATGGTTTCGACAGGGCCGGGGCGGTCGCCCCAGCCGATCGCGACACGGCAATGGAGCAGCGGGTTTTTACCCAGCCGCTATCAGGGGGTTCAGTTCCGCTCGGACGGCGACGCGGTCTTGTATCTCGGTTCGCCATCCGGCGTTTCGCGGCAGCAACAAGCCCTCGACGTCGCCACCATCAACTCGCTCAACCGCCACCACGATTCACTCGTCGGCGACCCCGAGATCGCGACGCGGATCGCGCAGTACGAGCTGGCATTTCAGATGCAAGCCAGCGTCCCGGACTTGATGGATATTTCCGGCGAGGACGCGTCGACGGTCGCGATGTACGGTTGCGAGCCGGGCGATGGGTCGTTCGCCAGCAATTGCTTGGTCGCTCGACGGTTGGCCGAGCGGGGGGTGCGGTTCATCCAGCTTTATCACCGTGACTGGGATCACCACAGCCTGCTGAAGGAGGAATTGCCGCTGCGGGCGAAGGAGGTCGATCGGGCCTGTGCCGCGTTGATCCGTGATTTGAAGCAGCGTGGCTTGTTCGACGACACGTTGATCGTGTGGTCCGGCGAGTTCGGTCGGACGCCGATGTCGCAATCGAATAAGGGGCCGGTCGGCCGAGACCACCACAACAAGGCGATGTCGATGTGGTTGGCTGGCGGAGGAATCCGTCCCGGCATGGTGTTGGGGGCGACCGACGAGCTCGGTTATGCGGCGGTCGAAGACGTCGTCACGGTTCACGACCTGCACGCCACGATGCTGAACCGGCTCGGCATTCGCCACGACACCTTCAGCGTCAAGTTTCAGGGGCTCGACGCAAAGTTGACCGGGGTCGAGGGGGCCAACGTCATCGCTCCGATCCTCGTGTGAGCCGGCTTCCCTCGTGCTCGTGCTCGT
>RECD01000240.1 GCA_007694185.1 Planctomycetaceae bacterium | reverse complement strand
ACGCTGGAATTGCCGCCCAAGATCATCACGCCGTTCTTGGTGATGATCCTCTGCAGTTTCCTGACCCGACCGGTCCGTCGCGAAGTGCTCGATCGCTACTACGCGAAGATGAAGACCCCGGTCGACCCGGATCACGAAATCGACCAGCGCAACCTGGAAGCCGCCTACGCGAATCCAGAGGCGTTGGAGTATCGCAAGATCTTCCCGGGTTCCAATTTCGAGTTCCAGAGACCGACGACCGCCGATTGGGTCGGCTTCATCGTCTGTTTCGGGATCTGCTTTTTGATTATCCTGCTCGCCATGGTGGTCGCTCGGATCGGAGCCTAGCTGGACAGCAGCAGGATGGTGAGCGGCAAGGCGCTAGCCGCCGGTTCTTCCTGCTGATTTCAAACCTTTTACCGGCGGCTAGCGCCTTGCCGCTCATTGATTAGCCGGACAGCGTGCTATTCTCATCCATCGACCGCGGAGCCCCCGATGAAAGCGTTGTTGCTGACCGATTACCGCCAACTGGCCGTGACCGAGGTCGACGAACCGGAAGTCGGCTATGACGACGTCTTGATCCAAGTCGAAGCCTGCGGGATCTGTGGCAGCGACATCCATGGCTACGACGGCAGCACCGGACGCCGCATCCCACCCTTGATCATGGGGCACGAGGCGGCCGGCGTGGTGGTCAGTGTCGGTGCCAACGTCGATGACTTGATGCCCGGCGATCGGGTGACGTTCGACTCGATGGTCTCCTGCGGTCGTTGTGATTTCTGCCGAGCCGGTCAACAAAACCTTTGCGACAACCGGCGTGTGCTGGGGGTTTCCTGTGGCGAATATCGTCGCCACGGGGCCTTCGCCGAACGGATCTCGGTACCCCGCCGGATCGTCTACCCACTCCCGCCGGAAATGCCGTTCGAACATGCCGCCTTGGTCGAAGCCGTTTCGGTCGGTGTCCATGCCGTGAACGTCTCCTCGATCCGGTTGGGCGACACGGCCGTGATCGTCGGCGCCGGCATGATCGGCCTGTTGACCCTGCAAGCCGCCAAGGCCGCCGGCGCCACCCGCGTGATCGCCGTCGACATCAACGACAAAAGGCTCGGTGTCGCCAAGGAATTGGGGGCCACCGACATCATTCGCGGTGACGACCCCAAGTGCATCGGCAAGATCAAGGAATTGACCGGGGGCCGCGGCGCCGACGTCGCGTTGGAGTGCGTCGGGACAACGGGCACCATCCGGACCGCGATCGACGCGGTTCGCAAAGGTGGGACGGTGACCCTCGTCGGCAACGTCTCGCCAACGATCGACCTGCCGCTGCAAAGCGTCGTGACCCGCGAACTCCGCCTGCAAGGGACGTGTGGCTGCAACGGCGAATACCCGCAATGCCTCGACCTGATGCGGACCGGGGCGATCCAAGTCGCCCCGCTGATCACCGCCCAAATTCGGCTGGCCGAGGCCCCCGAGTGGTTCGAGCGTCTGCATGCGGGTGACGCGGAACAGATGAAGGTCGTCGTGCGGCCCCAGCGTTGATCGCCGCCGGATCAGTCGTCACCGACCGTGGCGGTCGGTGTACCGTTCGGCGTGTCTCGATTAAATTTGAACTGCGTTCACTCGTTTGTTCAGCCACTGCCGTGGGACTTTCGCCGGAGGTTCTCGTTGTTGGAAAGCGGCTCACCATCGATCACCCCCACCGCCGCTGCCACTTGGACCAAGGAATTGGGGTTATCGGTCGGACGTTGGTCCCAACGGTTTTGCGAAATCCGTCGGCACCTGCACCAAAACCCGGAGCCGAGCGGTTCCGAGACTCACACCACCCGCTACATCGCCTCCTGCTTGGCGTCCCAGTCGCTGCGGCCCGTGATCGCCCCCGGCGGTCGCGGGTTGTGGGTCGATGTCGGCGGGCAAGCTTTGGCCACGGAAGTTTCTGACGGCGACGATCCGGCTGCCAAGGCCACCCAGCCGGATGCGGCGAATGATTCGCTCGATTCGGACGTCGCTTCGCCCTGTCCGTGGCGGCTGGGAATCCGGGGCGATATCGACGGGCTGTGGATCGGCGATGAAAAAGCGGTGGATTACCGCAGCACCGTCGACGGCGTGATGCATGCCTGCGGTCATGACGCTCACACGACCGTCGTGCTCGGTGCGGTCATGGTGCTGCGCGAAATGGAGCAGGCGGGTAAATTACCTTGGCCGGTCGCCTGTCGGGCGATCTTTCAACCGGCTGAAGAATCCAACCGCGGCGCGCTGGAGATGATCGAAGCCGGTGCGATCGACGGTTTGACTCACCTGATCGGGCTGCACGTCGATCCCTCCCGGCGGGTCGGCACGATCGGCGTTCGCTATGGCGATTTCACCGCCGATTGCCATGAACTCGAAATCGTAATCCACGGCCGCGGGGCTCATGCCGCCCGGCCGCACGAGTCGATTGACCCGATCGCGATCGCCGCCCAGTTGATCAGTTCGATCTACCTGTTCGTCCCCCGGAGCACCGATTCCCAGGACCCCGTCGTGATCACCTTCGGCCAGATCCACGGGGGGCTCGCCGCCAACGTGATCCCTGACCAAGTGATCATCCGCGGGACTTTGCGGACCCAAGAAGCCGCGATCAGCTCCGAGACCATCCGCCACATCGAACGGCTCGCCCGAGGACTCGGCGACGCCTCGGGCGCGAAGATCACGGTCGGTTGGCAATCGGGGCCGCCACCCGTCAAAAATGACTCGGCCTTGGTCGACCTGATCGCCACGGCCGGCGGCTCGGTCCTCGACGAGGCTCATGTCCAGACGATTCGCCGCCCCAGCATGGGCGGGGAGGACTTCGCGAACTACCTGACCCGACTCCGCGGGGCGATGTTCCGGCTGGGCTGCGCGACCGACCCGATCATCGCCCCACCGCTGCACAGCCCGCTGTTCGACATCGACGAACGAGCCCTGGCGATCGGGGCCGAAATCTTTGCCCAAGCCGTGATCCGCTGGTCCGAGCCTCGACACCCGAACCAACTGTTTTGCTGAGCCGTTTTTCGATAAAAATCCGCCTCGCCCCATCGTCAACGACCCCGCGGTCGTGATTCCCGGAACCAGGGTTCGGTTACCCCGTTCTTTCAACATCAACCCGGCGCATCGGGACCCGACTTCCGATTCGAACCGCCCCGATCACTGCCCTACTTTCCACAACAACGACGAGACTCCCGATGCCGCGGATCGCCTTCAACGCGTCGCCTTCGCTCTCCTTGGGAGTTGAGATCGAACTGGCATTGGTGGATCGGTCGAGCGGCGCGTTGACATCCGCCGCACCGCAACTGCTGGACGCCCTGCCCGAAATGATTGGCGGGGCGGTCAAACCCGAGCTGATGCAGTGCTACATCGAGCTGAATACCGGCGTTTGCCAAACGACCGGAGAAGCTATCGGACAACTCCGCAACAACCTAAAAACGCTGCATCGCGTCGCCGATCCGCTCGGGGTCGATCTGCTTTGGTCCGCCACCCACCCGTTTTCGTCCTGGAAAGACCAGCAGGTCACCGACGCGGAACGTTACCACAGCATCCTTGCCCAAATCCAAGATGCCGCCCGCCAACTGATCACCTTCGGGTTGCACGTCCATGTCGGCGTCGATTCCGGAGACAAAGCGGTGATGCTGTGCGACCGGATGTTGCGGTTCCTGCCGGTCCTCCTGTCGGCCAGTTGCAACAGCCCATTTTGGGAGGCCCGAGATACCGGGCTCCAGTCTTGGCGGACGCGGGTCATGGAAGGGTTGCCGACCGCGGGGTTACCGCCGTTCATGCGGAATTGGAGCGAGTACGCCTGGTTGCTGAACCACCTGGTCGACACCGAGTTCATCCGCTCGATCCGCGAAATCTGGTGGGATATCCGGCCGCACCACAACTTCGGCACGGTCGAAATCCGCATCTGCGACATGCCCGGCTCGCTGGGTGACGTCGCGGGGTTGGTGGCGATCATGCACTGCTTGGTGAAAAAACTTTCCGACGAAATCGATGAGGGGACTTACCAATACGATTGCCATCCGATGATGGTCCGCCAAAACAAGTGGCGGGCGTCGCGGTACGGCAGTGACGCGAACCTGGTCGACAGCGACACCTATCAACTCGTCCCCGCCCGCCAAGTGATCCGTGAACTGGCCGAGTCGCTGTTGCCGGTCTCTACGCAATTGGGATGTGAAACGGAACTGAATCACCTGTTGAGTATCAACGCCCATCCGAATTGGTCGCAACGACAACGAAACCGCTACAACCAGGCGAAAAATCCGGCGGAATTGGTCCGTTGGATGGTCGACCAGGCCCGCAGTGACTTGGACTAAGCGATGCTAAGCCGGCGCGGGGAGCGACCCGAAGCAACGAAGGCTGAGTCGCCTCCCACCGGTTTTTCGGTTGATCGATGCGGCGATTCAGTCGACCTCTTGTTCGCCCAAAGAGGGATGCGAATCGTCGCGATTTGCAAATTTTCTTCGAAACCGGTCGAGTGGCCGCGGGCGTTTGTCTCGCCTTGCAGGCCGCTACGGTGAGCTCAATTCGCCTTGTCGTTTCCGGCCCGTACTGCAGGGGGGGTGAGGTTGCGGCCGGTGACGGAAGGAGGCATACAGTATGCGGTCTTTCCCGACCAGATCGCGGGAATGTCACGTTGAACCTAGCCCGCAAATGGTAGGTGATGCGAGGGTTCGCTCACGTCTTCGATCTTCACCCTTCAACCGTCACCGCTCGGTTGTGGCATCGCGAGTCTCGTCGTATTCTCGTCGGGTAGCGTTCGGTTGACCCGTTCATCGCACCCGGCTGCTTGGCATGTTGAGCCGCCAGGCTTCACCTGAATGCGACTCCCGATCCGACCACCAACACGGCTGACCTTTCGACGACCAGGCGAACCGACGGGCATGTAGTTGTCGGCAAACCGCTCAAGGCCGCGGAGGACCGCCCAAGGCTTCCCAGGCCTTCCCGGGGCGGGGCTTCCCGGTGTTTCCGGGCGGCTGTCCCGCCGCCACAGGGGTCGAGGCCAACGCAGCCCGACGACCTCACCATCACCCACCGAGACAGACTGTTGACGAGCCTTTCGTTTTACAAGAAACACCTGAAAACCGATTTTTCCGCCGGCTTGGTGGTCTTCTTGATCGCGCTGCCGCTCTGCCTGGGGATCTCGATGGCCTCCGGCGCGCCACTCTTCGCGGGGGTCATCTCCGGAATCCTCGGCGGCATCCTGGTGGGCTTGCTAAGCAATTCGCAGGTCAACGTCAGCGGCCCGGCCGCCAGTGTGGCCCTCGTCGTCTTCACGGCCATCGGGACCCTCGGTTCTTTCGAAGCCGTGCTGTTGGCCGTGGTGGTCGCGGGGCTGATCCAGATCACGATGGGGGTGATCGGCGCCGGGACGATCGCGTACTTTTTCCCTTCCTCGATGATCAAAGGGATCCTGGCGTCGATCGGCCTGATGCTGATCATCAAGCAAGTCCCGCACGCCTTCGGATACGACCAGAACTTCAAAGACAGCGTCGCGTTCCCGGTGGGTGACGAAAAATCGAACGCCTTCAGCGAGTTGCTGCAGGTCGCCAACGGCGTGAACTATGGGGCGGTTCTGATCACGCTGATCTCGTTGATGATCATCGTCCTTTGGGATAACCCACGTCTGAAAGCCCGATCGGCGTTTTTCAAGTTCTTCCCCGCCGCACTCGCCGCGGTCGTTGCCAGCGTGGGGCTGAACGAACTTTTTACACTTTACATCCCTGCCCTGGCACTGAACGCCACGCACCTGGTCGAACTGCCGACCGCGGCATCGATGTCCGAGTTCTTCGGGTTTTTCGCGACGCCCAAGTTTGACGAGATCTTCAACCCCAAAATCTATTCGGTCGCCCTGAGCATCGCGTTCATCGCTTCGCTGGAATCGTTACTGAGCACCGAAGCAGGCGACAAACTCGATCCCTATCGGCGCCGCACCGATACGAATCGGGAACTGAAGGCGCAAGGCTTTGGCAACATCGTGGCCGGATTGGTCGGCGGCCTGCCGATCACCGCGGTGATCGTACGGACCTCCGCGAACGTTTCGTCAGGCGGCAGGACCAAGGCGTCGACGATCATTCACGGCACCATCATGCTGATCTGTGTGATCTCGATCCCGACACTCTTGAATAAGATTCCCCTCGCGTCGCTCTCCGCGGTCCTCTTCGTCGTCGGCTACAAGCTGACCAGCTTCGCGCTCTACCGCGAGGTCTTTCAACAGGGCATTCGGCAATTCGCCCCCTTCATCGCTACGATCGTGGCGGTGCTGTATTCCGATCTGATCACGGGGATCATGATCGGGGCGGCCGTATCGATCTTCACCATCCTCAAGGACAGCTACCGGACGACCTTCTTCAAAGAAGAGGAACAACGGACGGATCGCAACATCCACAAGTTCGTGCTGTCCGAAGAAGTTACCTTCTTGAACAAGGCGACCATCATGATGGCGCTGGAAAGCATTCCTGAGGACTCGATCGTCGTGATCGACGGCTCGCGATCGATGAACATCGACGACGACGTGCTGGAAATCTTCGAGGACTTCAAGCAGACCAGCAAGGAACGGAACATCGAGCTGAGTTTCCGTGATCTCGAAAAGTTTTACCTGCGCAGCCCGACGTTTGCCGATCGCTGGGAAGGTCGTTCCGACGAAACCTCCGCTCACAAGTCGCCCCCCCAGGACTAGCGCGGCTGTCGATCCGCCGGTTTGGGCAATCTCCCGAAACGGCAACAACCTCCCAAACCCTCGTTGGGCGGCGGAACCAAACCCTCGTTGGGCGGCGGAATCCGACTTGCAACCGTTCGCGGGAACGTGATTGAAACGCCCGTCGAACGGCCCTTCGACCGTTGTGACCCTCGTCGCCTCGAACCGGCCCTTTCCCGCTTGGCTACAATCACACGGGGGAAGCGTGGTTCGGGGCTGTCGGATGTTGCGATCATCGTGATCGCTGGCTGTGGCAACGGACCTGTCGTCGGTTCATTCATCCCAAGCCGGAGTCCGTATCGTGAATCGTGTCCTCATCTGGTCATTGCTGGCCGGTTCGATCTGGTTCGCCGGATCTGCCAGTGCCGAAAATTGGTATCAATTCCGTGGCCCCCAAGGGAACGGGATCAGTTCCGACGCATCCGTGCCGGAGAGTTGGAGTCCCTCCGCGGGCGTCCGCTGGAAAACGTCGATTCCGGGCGAAGGTTGGGCAGCCCCGGTCGTCGTGGGTGGCAAGGTGATCCTCTGCACCGCCGTCTCGGAAGGACGCAAAGACCCGGGATCGACCCACCGCTGGCAAGTCATCTGCCTGGATGAGAAAACCGGCGAAGTCTTGTGGACCCAAACGGCGAAAGAGGCCAAGCCTTCGCTGCGGACCCACCGCGACAACACCTACGCCACGGAAACCCCGGTGACCGATGGCGAACGGGTGATCGCTTACTTCGGCATGACCGGCTTGTACTGTTACGACTTGGACGGCAAGCCACTCTGGAGCAAGGATCTCGGTTCTTTCCCGATGCGAAATGATTGGGGCACATCGAGCTCTCCCGTGATCGCCGACGGCTCGGTCATCCTCCAAATCGATAACTAGCAAGCGTCCTTCATCGTCGCCTTGGATGCAGAGACGGGTGAGGAACGCTGGCGACGGCAACGCCAGGAATCGTCCAATTGGGGTTCGCCGGTCGTTTGGACGAACAGCCTCCGCAGCGAAGTGATCACTTCCGGGAAGACCATCCGTTCCTACGATCCGGCAAGCGGCGATTTGTTGTGGGAATTGAACTTCGGCTTGTCAGGGATCAGTTCCTCGCCGGTGGGCAGCGGAGACCTGTTGGTGGTTGGCCATGCCGGACGTAACGGCGCCGGCATGATGGCCGTGAAGGCCGGCGGTTCGGGTGACATCAGCCTGACTAACGGACAAACTTCGAACGAATGGGTGGCCTGGTCGCTCAAGGAAGGCCCCGGCCGAGCCTCCCCGCTGGTATACGACGGTTATGTCTACCTGCTCGGCGGCCGTGGCGGCATGCTCACCTGCTTGGATGCCCAAACGGGGGAAGTCGCCTATCGGGAACGCTTGCGCGGTGCCGGTGCTTTCTGGGCATCGCCGTGGGTTAGCGGCGGGAAGCTGTTTTGCCCGGATGAAGCAGGCAAAACGTTCGTGTTGCAGCCCGGCCCCGAATTCAAGCTGTTGGCGACCAACGAGTTACCGGCGGACCGCAACGACCGCTTTTGGGCAACCGCGGCGATCGGCGACGGGACGCTGTTCGTCCGGTCCTCCTCAGCGGTCTACGCCATCGGCGAGGACAAGTAGCCGGCTAGCTTCCTGATCGGCCAAACGCCGGCGAAAGTCAGGCGGTCGAGACCGCATCTTGACCGCCGGTATTGCCTGGCGACTGGCCGCCGATCGGATTCGCCCAAACCGATTTGAAGATCAGCGTCGCGGCCCCGATGAAGGTCGCGAACGGTACGTCCGCGGCGTCGTGCCCCGTGGCGATCCTCACCAACCCGCTGACCGGCGCCATTCGCGTGGCGTCGAACAGGTACCACCGCTGGCCGAGGTAGACTTCGAAGAATCCGTGAAAGTCCTGCGGGAACAGGTTCACGGCATAGCCGCTGACATACCTTGCCGGAATTCCCAACGCGCGACAAATGCTGATCGCCAGATGCGCGAAGTCGCGGCAGACACCCGTCCGTTGAACGAAGACGTCCCGGGCGGTGGTTTGAGCCGACGTCGATCCGGCTTCATATCGGATTTCACGCTGAATCCAATCGCAGATTTGATTGATCCGGGAAAACCCGTGCGGCAGCGAGCCGAATTCACGCATCGCGAAGTTGCCGAGGATGTCCGATTCGCAAAACCGACTCGGGTTGAGATACGGCAAAACCTCCGGCGGCAAATCCGGATAAGGCTGTTCGCTCAATTGCCATGTCGAATGTTGCTGCGGCGCCAAACTCATCGTCGCCAAGTACTGCAACCGGAATTCGCAGGGAAGCAGGTGCAAACGTTGTACCCGATTCTTCGGCAAGCCGATCTGAAACGACTCCATCGGCACCTGGGGCGTGACCGTCAACTGTTCCCGCAGGATTTTTTGGCTGTCCGTCATCGCGACGCTCAAGTTGAACAGGAACGTCGTCGGCTCGGTGATTTCGTAGGTCAAGTCGCAACCTAACGCGATGTCGCTCACGGTTTCCCCTCGGCGTCAGTTGCTCGGAAAATCGAATAAAGATCGGAACGGGTCAAACGGGAACTCAGCCAATGCCGTCGCCATGGCCTGATTCCACCAACGGGCTAACGGCTCCAGATCAGCCGACGAAAACCGCTGTCGGTTGACGATCCCCGACTGTGCGTCATTGACGATCACGTCGACCGGATAACCGACGTCGGTGACGCTGGATGAGGTCGATTCGAAGGCGAGGAACGCCAAGGCGAGAGCCTGACGCAAAGGGGTGTCGAAGGTCAGCAACCGATCGAGGATCGGCTTCGCGTAGTGCGTGCGGCCGATGATGAAGTAAGGTGAATCTTGGGACGATTCCACCCAATTGCCTTCCGGGTAGATATAGAACATGTAGGGTTCATTATCGCCACGAATCTTGCCGCCGATCAGGGCATGCGAATTGAACGTTAGGTTGCTGGCAGCCAACGACGGGCCATCCTCCACCCGCACCCGCCGAAGCTGGACTCCGTACCGGTTCGCGATCTGGAACAGTCGCGTGACTTGCTCATTCGACTGTTGAAGGTCATGATCGAGATAAAGCATCGCCTTGTCCCGAACCGAACGGAGCCCGGAGGTCATCATCCACCAGTGATCGCCGTCGATCTGTGTGGAAGACAGTTTCGAACGAACGATGTGCTCGTCGCCCCGGACGATCTTCGTATCCGCCAGCGCGATCAGGCCCTCACGAACTTTGATTCCGATACAAAAGGTCATGAAAGGATTCAGGAATTACGGAGAATTCGGCAGGCAAACGGGTCGACGCCGATCGGTCATCAATACGGGAGGGACGCCAACACCCCCTCCCTGCAAAGCTTTGGGACGCCCGCCAAAGGTATCTCCCGTCGCCGCTCCGCCCGGGCGACCGGTTCCGTGTCGCTGACGAAAGCCACACCGCCCAACTATGGGCTCCGAATGTAGCGAATCAAGTGGGCGATGTCTTCCGCCGACAGCACTTCGATGAAATTCCCCGGCATCAGCGAGCGGGGTGATGGCACCCTCGATTCGATCTCAGCCACCGGAACCACGATCGTTTTCCCGGCCACATCGGCGATCCGCACTTCGGTTTCGTCTTCGGTCTGAACCATCCCGACCAGGACACGGCCGTCTTCCAGCAGCAGGCTGGTGGTCCGGAACGCGGCGTCGACATTTTGGTCCGGGATCAGCAGATCCTCGATCAACCGGGCGTGGCTGCGTGTGACCACCCCGTCAAGCTGCGGCCCGATCAGCGTCCCGACGCCGCGAAGTTGATGGCAGGCGGCACAGTGCCGGGTGAAGACGACGCCACCGGCGATCGGGTCGCCTTCGATCGCGGCGGATGCCGCCGTGAGACGCCCGACCGCTTCAAGATCGACGGCCGACTGGGTACTGAGGTTGGCCGTCAATTCGCCCAATCGCTCCCGATCGGCGGCACTGAGCCGCGGCACGAGCGCGTCGACGATCGCGGCGTCGGACAGCACGCCGGGACTGACCCAGCCCCGCTCGCACAGCTCGAGCAGCCGCTGAGGGCTGCCGCCACGACGGACCCAGGTTCGAACAAACCCGATCTCTTGATTCGAATCCAAGTGGGACGTGACCAACCGGATCGCTTCGGTCAACGGATCATCACCGTCGTCCGGTTCGTCGCCTGGATCGTCGCTCGGTTCGTCGCTCGGTTCGTCGCTCGTGGTGTCGACCGGCGGCGGCTCGAGAAACCGCGTCAACACCTGCTCGGCGAGTTCCGCGTATTGTGATACCGCACGACAGCCCTCCAGCAACGCTTCCCAATCGCGATCACCTCGCCCGCCCGCGACCGCCGTCGCGATCTCCAGCCTCAACGAAACCGATGCCCGCGGCTCCGCGACGAGACGGCTCAGTGCCTCCTCCCGTTCGCGTAAGCCGAATTGACGATACAGCCGCAAAGCGGTCGTCAACGCATCGCTCGTAGCAGGCAGATCGATCCAAGTCGGTTCGAAATGACCGATCGCGATCCAGGCGTACGCATTCCCCGAATCTCCGTCTTGGCATTCGATCCGGACCGATTGCCCGGCAAACTCATCGAGCTCCCAGGTGACCAAGACGGCCGCGTCCTGCCGTGGCGGCAATTGGTGCCGGAGCACCTGATTGTCGCTGACGCGGACCAAACGGACCCAGTTTTTCTCGTGATCCGGTCGGTCCGGGGGACCGCCGTGGCCGGCGACGCGAAATCGGATCGAAGGAGGTGCCGGGAACGGATCGGAAACCGATTTCCCGACATAGCGTTCGCCCCGCGTGAAACTGCTGCGGAGATTCCCCACCCCCGCTCCGACCAAGGGTCGCGGTTCCCTCTGCCATGCCTCGCCGTCGCCGGTCGTCCAACCGACCAAGTGCTGTTCTGCATCGAGTTGTTCGCGGAACTCGGCCAGCGAACGGTCGGCGATTTCTAACGCCCATGGACGCAGCGGATCGGACTCGCCGACACCCGCCCGCGATCGTGCCGCCAGCAAGGCTTCGAGCATCTCGATCTGCTCACCCGGCGAGTCTGCCGTCAACTCACGCGCCAATCCGACCACATCGGCCAACGAATCCTCGCCGGCATGCGTGGCGGCGTGACGCGTCAGGTCTTTACGCAATTCCGCATCGGGGTTCTGCCTTAAGTACCGGACCAGCGGCGGGACGACGCGTGCATCCGCGATACCGAGCAAAATGGAAGCTGCCTGCGAAGCCTGATCCGCCGCGACATCCGCACCGAGCAGGCTTTCCCAAACGGAGGAATCAGCCGTCACCCGGCGGAGTCGGTCACGGATCGCGATCCGAATCGATTGACGCAGGACCGGATCGTCGTCGTCGACACGCATCAGCCGCCTGGCCAATCGGACCGTGTCCTCATCGCCGGTCGGCAGCTGACCGATCGCCTCCGCCGCCGCCCGAGCCACATGGGCGTGGTCGTCATCCAGGGCGGCGAGTACCACCGGCAAAAGTTTCGCCAGCAGGAGCTCCGAATCGCCGCTATCAAATGACAAATTCGCAACCTCTCGGAGTGCCATGACCCGATCGCGAGGATCGCCCGCCGCAACCCGATCGGCAAGTGGCTTGTCGACCGCCGTGTCACCCGCGGACACGGCGTCGTCCGTCGATTCGGCGTTTGGACCCCTAGCGGCATCGCCCGAATCGCCGACGTAGCGAACCTGCCACACCCGACCGCTGGTGCGATCCCGCCCCGGGTGGTCCAACGGGACTTCGTAATGGCCGATGATCTTGTTGTAAAAGTCGGCGATGTAAAGATTGCCCTCGCGATCGAGTTGCAGATCGACCGGCCGAAACCAAGGGTCATCGGTGGTCAAGAAATCGGGCAATTCGATCCCGCGAGCGGTGGCACCCCGATAGGTCAACAGGTCGCGATTGATCCGTGAGGTCATCACGTTGCCACTCAGCAATTGACCGCGCAAAGGGACTAGCGGCGAATCATCTGGGATGTAGACGATGCCGGAAATCGCAGTGCTGCCATGCAGGTGATCGATGGTCGGCGGCAAGAACCCCAACCCGTCGTGCGGCCGCCCGAAACTCGGATAGCTAGCCCCGCGGATCAACTGGGTGATCGGCTTGCTGTGACAATCGGCCGTGTACCAGTATCCCCATTCGTCGCGGGTCATCCCGAACGGGTTGACCTGCCCCTGCGTGTATTGCTCGATCCGGCTCCCATCGGGGCGAAATCGGAAGGTATTCCCCGATTCCAACCGCACCTCGTGCCCGTCCTTCCCGGCGACAACCGAGCGGTTGTTGAAGCCGTGGCAGGCATAAATCCAGCCGTCACCGCCATCCCGCAACGCGTTGACCATGCCGTGAGTGTCGCGGGTGGTGTCGAACGGCCCGTACAACACTTCACGACTGTCACAAACGCCATCCCCATTGAGATCACGCAGGTACAGCAGGTTCGGGATGCTGAAAACAATGCAGCCGTCCCCATAGGGCAAAATCCCGATCGGGATGTTCAACCCCCTCGCGAACGTCGTGACGCTATCCGCCTGGCCGTCACCGTCGGTGTCCTCCAGGATCACCACCGCGTCGGTGTCGCTCACCCCGTCCGGTGCCTGATACGGATAGGCGGTTGTCTGAGTCATCCAGACCCGGCCGCGGGGATCGATGGCGAGGTTCAGCGGCTTGGCGATCTGCGGTTCCGATGCAAACAGGCGAACTTCGAATCCGGGCGGAACGTGAAACGCCTCCCGTTGACGCTCGGGCGCCCGCCAAACCGTGTCGCGAACCATCTCGCCGAAGGCCGCCGGCGGGATACCCGGTTCCGCCGCCCCAGGAAAGTCCGCCAGATCGATCGATGACGCCGTCGGCTCAGCGGAAAACGCCGCAGACCCCCAAACGAAACAAATCGCGCAACCCGAAATCAGCCAGATGCGAACAGCGTGAGCAAAAAATGTCATAACTCGTTTCTCGTTCCCTTCTCTCATCCGCACCCGAGCAATGAGCGGTAAAAAAGTGTCCGGAACCTTTTGCGAGGAACTCGCCCTTCGG
>RECD01000239.1 GCA_007694185.1 Planctomycetaceae bacterium | reverse complement strand
CCGACAGAGCCGCGAAGACCTTATGCGCATTAATTATTTCAGGTTTCACCCAAACATCAATGTCTTTTGTTCCTCTTGGCTCAGTGTAGGCATTAACGGCGTGGCCACCCACAATCAAATACTCAACTTCACGAGCGTTGAACCCTCTTAACAGATCCAGCATGTCATCACTTAGTTCAGACATTCAATCGTCTTCCTTGCTCAGCCATGGAACCCTGCACTTTCTGATGACATTTCGATCAACCCTCTGAGTGGCCGGATCGATCCCTCGCATGATGAACCACTGGTCAAGGATCTCGAAAGAAGCATTCCATATTTCAGAAACTCCTCGTTTCTGCCAGTCTCTGATTTGCTCCTGCTGGGTGTCCTCGCCAAATGAATGCTTGGAAACTTTAACATCTCTTTTTTTCATTGGAAGGTTCATTGATTTGCACTTTAGGCGATCCGCCGATGGCCGCGGCAAATTGATCTTGCCACGAAAAATGCTTCCGAGGCAATTGGGAGCTACTGCACTTCGCAATGCTCCAGGAGGCCAAGGACGGCTAAGCCTAAATGACCAAGCAGGCCGCTGCAAGCTCGACAGGCCGAAAAAACCGTCCGTTCTTGCCATGACACGCGACAGCGGATCGGGAGAGCGAATCCTCGATGCCCGCTCTGGCTTTCGCTTACCTATAGCGCCTTCGGAAGGCACCACCCAAGTTTTACCCCTTCGGACGACATGGATGGTGACCAAATGGACGATGGCCATGGGTGTGCCGTTGGCACACCAGGAAGAGAGGCGGGCCGGGGTTGGGTGGCGGAGTCGAGTGCGAGTACCGCTTTCGCTGAGTAGGAGTACCGCTTGCGCTGAGTACGAGCGGGAAGGCAACCGGGCTGGCAACTTCCGTCCGTCGAGATGGCGACTTCCGTCGGGCCGATCCCTGCGAGACAAGGCGTTTGGAAGTTGCGAACTGGTACTAGCTTTAGGCTGACATCACGGCGTGTGTCGCTTCCGTTTGATTTCCCGCCGCGTCACGCGCGACGACGACCAACTCGATCGCATCTTCCAACGCGTCTAAAAACGATTCTGAAACCAACGCGTTCGTGTCCCGCACGTCTCGTACAATCCAAATCGGCTCGCCCACTTCCGTCAAGCGATAACCAACGTCGTACCTCGAAGCTCCTCGTGAGGGCTCCCAGGTCAACCTGCCGTCATCGTCGATCCCTAAGATCTCAAACTCGGTAGGCGGTGAGACTATGCATGCGAACTGAAGTTTGGTCTTCAGGTATTCCGCAACATTCTCGACCCCAGTCCAGATTTTGGCTTCGAAATCTCCGCCGTTCTCGACCTCAGGGAAGAGTTCGAACAGTTCTTCCTTGGGTAGGATGAACCGTCCTTCTCCGTCCCGGAAACCGCTGACGATTTGGGCCGTGTCCCCGATCTGCATGTGGACCTCCCCACCAAGCGGGAGGTCGCCTACAAGGCCGGGGTCACTGGTCATTCCGTCATGTGGAATGCCCATATCATTAGCTTCACCGTTCAGATCAATGTCAACAAGGTACTCGAAGACCTTATCAACGAACTTGATCTGGGCCATGAAGTGCGTTTCGACACCATCGACCTTGCCCGTTCCGAGGATTCCCAGACCTTCACCGTTCGGAAGAGCAAAGAGCCCTCCTGGGGTGAAGTAGGGGTTCTCGAAGTCGGTAATGATATCCCGAAGGTACACAGGCTCATCTTGGCCCAAGAGCCAGATTGCGCCGGTGTGTTCGGTGAAGTCATTGGTTGCGATGTAGACTTGGCCGTCGATGTTGATCGCCTTCATGATGTTAGCATGACCAAAAGTCTGAAGGTCAAGACCAGTTTCAACGGACCATGCACCCGAACGAATACCTGAAGTACTTCCGTAATTAGTGATCATCACTGTACCAAAGAGATCCGAATCGAGAATAAAGTGTCCTGAATTTGGACTGTTTCCATCAGTTGGTGCCGCTAAACGATGGGGAAAAGGCCCGTCATTGTAGGAGACATACTGATAGTTCCCATCAGCAGGATTACCGATCGCTTGCCAGATAGCAGCATCTCCGCCGATACGACCTGAGATAAAGCGAGCGTCAGGCGTGATGTCGAGACCAATTGAACCAGAATTTAGAGCCAAGGGAAGAGGGGGCAGTGGGAGAATATGCCCCCCACATCAGGTGTCCAGACAACCCCCGAACCGCCTTGATCTCCTGTCTCATAGCCAGTTTTCGTCATCTGACGAAAAGCACCAAGATCAGAAAGGAAGTTGGACTCGAAGGGAGTACCGCCCGTATTCCAAATAGTAGCTTTTGGTGCGTATAATTCATAGTGACTACTACCAAAAAAGAAGGTCTCTCCTCCAAGTTGGCTCACATCATGGACTCGAGCATGAGAAGCCCCCCCCCAGCCCCCCCCTGTAAGGGTGGATGGGTCATTCAAGTGAATCTCTCGACCTTGGCCAGTTTGAAGATCCCACTCGATGGCAAGACCTTGGTTGGAATTGTTCCAGCCTACGGTGTAGACGAAACCATTCACAAAGGAGGTATCGGTGATCGTGGAGATAGAGACATCTCCCTGAAATGACAACACAACTTTGCCAAGCCTTGCGGCAAGCGGAGTCGAGCTTCCTTCGCCTTCGGCTCCTCCTGGAACGAGGTTCCTGACTTCGGCGGGGACAATAACACCTATCCCGGTTTGTGCTGCTGGTGGAGCGGTGAGCGAGAGCTGAGCGGTTAGCAGTTCGCGTCTTTCGAGTGTCTCGATTGTCAGGCGTCGGGTCCTGGCAATTCGGGATAAGCGGGTTTCCTGAATTTGACGCCGTTTTTGCGTGAAAAACATTTTTCGAAAAGTTTTTGGGGGCCTAGTCGTGTTCGACGTTTCGTCATAAGTCGGCGGCGAAAAATTTTCAACTTATCGCGGGTTTCGGTTCTTCCATTGAACGCAGTGGAAGTTTGTCCGAGGCTTCGCTCGAGCGCGTTTCTCGACTGTGTCAGCCGTTCCGTCTACGGACGCACGGTCGCGACGCATCTCATCACCACCTCGAGGCGTCCGTTTCGACGCCGCTAGCGCAGCCGTTCCAGCTGAACGTCTGGCGTTGCCAGGGGGTGCCGGAATTGCCTCTGGGGTTCGAAAAATTGCGAGTAGGGGTGACGCCCAGCGGTTGGCGAAGTACGCCCGCGGCCTTAAAAAAACGACGCTGAATGGACCAAGGCGAACAGCTCGCGGTTTAACGGATCGACACACCCCCGTTCGAGTCGAATAGCACGCCCGATTTCGCGTGATTGACGGTTGCCGTTCGTGTCGCGATCTCCGAAGCCAGCACAGCAGCGTTGGTGGCCTGCGTCAGACGGAGTACGCATGCGGAGTGTCGGCCCACGGCGGGTTACAACCTCGCTCCCGGCGGGATCGAGACCGTTGTTTTTGGTCGCCTATCCCGAAGGGATTAAAGAGATTAGCCGGCGGTCGAGCGCAGCGAACACCGCCGGAACATGAGCCACGCACCATGCCCCCGACCCCGAAGGGGTCGCAGCAATTAGCCGGCGGTCGGACTCTGCGACCCCTGCGGGGTCGAAATCCTCGCTTTTTGCGCATAACCACGGGTGCGCTGCGCGACCCGTGGCTAATAGCTGTATTCCCTACGAGACTATGAATTATTGCGAAATGCAAAGTAGTAGGCACACTCCGTGTGCCGCGACCCTCCAAAAGCAACGCTTTTGGAGGCGGGCGGACGGCGGACGGCACAGGGACTGTGCCTGCTACTTTAAGAAGAGATCGATGATCCGCCCGGCGATCCCGGTATCAGCGCAAGTCGGGGGAGCGGATCACGGAGCCGGCGATGATGTGTGGTGTGTCCAAACCGGTGTCGTGACCCGCTTGGCCGGCGAGCGTGATGTGCTGGTTCAGATACCGTCGCAAATTGAACCCCGGAAAGGGGCTGACGTAGTGCGTCGTCCGGCCCGAGGCGTCGGTCAAGGCGAACGGCGGGCTGTTCGGGCGCGCCGAGTAGACCTGGACCAAGTACCCGGTCGCTTCGGCTTCCGGTTTGTTGAAGTCGCTCGGTGGGCTGAGGGTGACCTGACCCGGCGGGATCGGCGATTGGGCCACTGAGGCCCCCGCCATGACCACCGGCCCGGTAGTCGATTCAAGCAGCGATCCGGAGGATGGCAACGGCTGGCCATCACGACGGGCGGCGACCGATTGGTATTGGCGAATCCGTTGGCTCAGCTGAGCGGCGCGTTGACGGTCGGTTTCGGAATTCGCTGAGCCGGCCAGCCGATCGACGGCGGTTCGCAGGGCGTCCAATTCTCGAGTCCCCGCCGCGGCGACCATTCGGCGAGACAATTCCAATTGCAACGCGTCGAGCGACCAACCGGCGTAGTCGGTCGTGGACGAGGTGTCGCGTGCGACTTGCCTAGTCGCTCCGGCGACCCACTCAGAGCCGCTGGCCGGTTGAACCCCTGACGCGTCGTTGGGACCTGCCAGATTGATCGCCCGCACGGTCGGCTCGGACGCGATCGTCACCAACGGCGGCTGGATGGTTCGCGCGACTCCCGATCCGATAGGCCCGGAGCCTGCCGGAATGAAGGCATCGATTTCGGCCACTTGTGTCGCCGCCGTTTGCGGTTGTCCGGCGACGCTCGTCGACTCGGTGAAGGAAGCCGTGCGAAGCGGTTGGGCTGAATCGACGACGCCTGCGGGCGAACGGACGTCAGCTGAAAACGAGTCGACCGACCGCGAATCGCTCGGCGTGGCAGCGGCCAGCGGGATCGCGCCGGTGACGTCGAGCCCGAACAATCGGACGCCGTCGCCGGGCTCAGTCAGGGCATCTGCTGCGGACCGGTCGCGGCTCAGGGCTGCGTTTTCGTCAGAGGTCTGCAAGACCGAACGGGCCGAATCGAACAGGCCTGGTCGGACCGGTTCTCGCTCGACCGGACCGAGCATCTGCGGGTCGGCGGGCGTCAGCGGGGCTTGGGCAACCCGGCTACCCGGTTTCGGTTTGTCCCGCAGCAAAGCTTCGGGATCTTCGACGACCTGCTTGCGATGCACCCAACGGAACTCACCCGCCGGCGGGGCGATGCGGTACCACAATTGGGGACCATCCGGGCCTTCTCGTTCGGCTCGGCCGAGGATCACGACTGTCTCACCTCGAGTCAATTGAACCTGCCACATGTACTTGCGAGCTTTCCCCAACTGCGTGCCGATCCACGACGGCGCGCCGTCTTCGATCACGCTCCCCGATTGGCCGCTGCGGTCCGGTTGGATCGCGTCAGCCGGGACCCACGAAAAGCTGCCGTCGGGCGGTCGAACCCCCAGCCACCCGCTTTCGGTTTCCAAATAGACCTCCAACCGCTGGCCGTGCCGCAGCGGGTCGGTCCGGTAGTATTCGCCGCCCGGGCCGGAGCGTGCCATGACCTCTTCCTGGTCGACATAAACGTCGAACGGATCGAAGGCGTCCTGCCCCAACGCCTGGCTGAAGCCGACGACGGCGATCAGAACGAAACTGGACCAGCGGCTAGAAAATGCGTTTTCGATAGCTCGATACATGGGTTACCACCCGTCGGCATGGTTCGGGGACCGATCGACAACTCGATCGGTTCGATAGGCAATCCCATCGGAAGACGGCAAGATCAACCCGACTAGAAAGCGAGAAATCGCAAGGCCTGCGGCCGATGTCGCGACCGCAGTCAGGGGGCTTGGATCAGCGGCCCACCTGCGGGCGTCGTCGTGCCGGTGATCCGAGGCGGAGCGGAGGGGGCGGGGGGGATCATCCGCGGTGCCGGCAACCAACTCATCAGCCAAGCCGATTGGCCCGATGCCGGCAGCGTCTCGCGACCGTCTTGCCAGAAGGTGCGGACCAGCGACGCCCAACTTTGCGGTTCGCCGCCGCTGCCTACCAGCCCGCGACCGCCCGCGGCGACGACAACTCCGGGGGTGAGGTATTCGAAACCTCGCATCTGGTGGCAGATCCCGGTGAGCGACAATTGTGGGCCGAACAGGTCGAACCGCAACGCGATCCGGTCGTACTCCAGGTCGCGGATATCTTTTTCGCCTGGCGGCGCGAAATCGAAACCCAACTGCGTGCCGGCGGCACGGATCAGCGACCAGCCGACGTAACCGCCGCCGGCGATCAGCGTGCCGGAGACATCGACCGCTTTGCCGGGGTCGATCTGAGCCCGTTCGAAACGGACCGCGGCGCGGCCGGTTAGCCGATGGGGGACGTTGTGCAGCAGGTCGCTCAATTCGATCTCGTCGAACCGCGAACCGCCCAAATCGATCGTCCAGCCTTCGGTGCTGAGTTTCCACCGCAGCGTCCCGGTGAAGGTCGCTTCGGGTCCGAGCTGCTTCATCACCGGCAGGTAATCGGCCAGCGGCGAGCAGGGCAGCGCGAGATCGCCGGTTTGCAACGTCCAATCGGTCGCGGCGACCTTGCCGCTGCGGTCTCGAATCACGGTCACATGGATCGGGGCGTCGTCACGTCGTCCGGCGGGAACGCATTGGATCATCGCTTCGACGCGGCGATCGCCGGGCCGCAACCAGGCGTCGACGTACCTTAGCGTCGCCGCCCCGGTTCGGCTGTGGATCGTCAACGCGTCGGCGGCGACCCGCACGGGGTGATCGGTCAGTTCCGGTTGGCACAGAAAGCGGTCGTGGATGATCCGCCAAACGCCGTCCAGATGTTCCGATCGCAATTCGGGTTGCGACAACCAAATGACCGTCTTCGCGTCGACTTCGGTCCAGGTGACCAGCCGCACGCGGCCGACTTCGGCACGGGTTTCGGGTTCGTGCAACGTCAAGCCGACCAGCCGCGTCGTTCCCGGCGACGGGTGCTCGACCGCCTCGATGGTGACCCCCAACCCCAGCCGTTTGGCCAATTCCGTCTCGAGGGCGGCGCGGCGATGATCGGCGTACCAGGGTGTCGAGATCAGCAGAATCAGGGCTGCCGTCATGCCGGTCGGCAGCGCGCAGAACAGCACGAACAGTAGGCGAGCGATCGCCCTTCGCGTCGTTTCGTGCATCGGTCAACCTCCCTGTTGCGATCCCCCCGCCGATCCTTCGGCGGCTAGCCCTGCTCACCAGCCCGATCCGTTGTCCTGCCCTTCACGTCGGCTGACTCGCCGCGGCGGGCAACTACTGACTTTACATCGTGCGAGCCATTTCCTGATACAGCTCGTACCTCGCGTGCATTTCCCGCAAGCTGTCGCCACCAAACTTCTCGACCAACGCCGCGGCGACTTCGAACGCCACCACCGCCTCGATGATCACGCTGGCGGCCGGCACCGCACAGACGTCGCTCCGTTCGTACTGCGCCCGTTGCGGCTGCTTCGTTTCCCAATTGATCGATTCCAGCGGTTTGCGGAGCGTCGCGATCGGCTTCTTCGCCGCGCGAACCACCAGCGGCTGGCCGTTCGTCATGCCCCCTTCCAAGCCGCCCGCGTTGTTGGTGGGGCGGGTGTATCCCAACGACGCCTCCCCGGCTCGCGACGGGTCGTGATGGATCGGGTCGTGTACCTCGCTTCCCAATCGCCGGGCTGATTCGAACCCCAATCCGATTTCGACACCCTTGATCGCTTGCACCGCCATCACGGCTTGGGCCAATCGCCCGTCCAACTTCCGGTCCCACTGGGCGTGCGTCCCCAGCCCGATCGGCAAGCCCTCGACGCGAACCTCCAGCACCCCACCGAGCGTGTCGCCGTTGTCGCCGGTCTGGTCGATCAGGTCGATGAATTTCTGGTTCTGCTCGGGCGCCAAGCAATAGATCACCGACTCGTCGCGGAGCCGTCGGTGCTGGGCCAAGTCGCCGGGCGGCGTTTCGATCCGCTCGCCGCCGAGTTCCGTGACGTAACCGATCGTTTCGATCCCGAACTGGGCGAGCAACTGTTTGGCCAGCATGCCGGCCGCGACACGGACCGCGGTCTCGCGCGCCGAGGCCCGTTCCAGCACCCCGCGGATACTCCCCAAATGCTTGACGGCACCGGTCAAATCGGCGTGGCCGGGGCGTGGGCGTTCGAGATCCTTCAGCCTTTCCAGCTTGTAGTCGCGGTTGACGACCTGCATGGCGATCGGGCTGCCGAGCGTCTTGCCTTGCCAAACGCCGCTCAACACATCGACGGCGTCCGTTTCCAATTGCTGGCGTTTGCCGCGACCGTATCCGCCCTGTCGCCGCACCAACTCGACATTGATCGCCGCCTCGTCGACCTGCAAACCGGCGGGAAAACCGTCGATCAGGGCCAACAGAGCTTTACCGTGGGATTCTCCGGCGGTCCAATATCTCAACATGTCGGGCGAACAATTCGGGAACGAGGTGCGGGCCACGGCGAACGGTTTCGGGCCGAGGCGAGTTGGGCGGGTCTCCGTCGTTTCGGAAACGGTCCGTCGCGGAATCTTAGTTTCCTCCTTTTTTTGCCGATAGGGCGGTTGGGTAATCCGGGGAGTGTGGGGCTTAATTTCTCGGCAATGGTTTCTGTTGGCTTTGGTACTCAGCCTCGCCATCGGGTTCGGATTGACCGACGCGGTCCGTCCGCTGGCGGCCAGTTCCGTCGTGCGGTCGATGCTGACCGCGTCGGTGCTGTTTTTGATGGGTTTGACGCTGCAGGCCGATTCGATTCGCCGCAATCTGCGTAGCCCCGGCCCGTCGTTGCTGGCGATCGGCGTCAACGTGTTGCTGGTTCCGCTGTTGGCGCTACCCGCGTTGTGGCTGCTGTCGCCCGAGATGGCGGGTGGATTGATCGTGACGTCGCTTGTCCCCAGCACGCTGGCGTCGGCCGCCGTTTGGACTCGCAAGGCCGGCGGCGACGATGCTGCGGCGATGGTCGTCTCCGTCGTCACGAATCTGGCCTGCTTCCTCGTCGCCCCGATCGGCCTGTGGCTGATCCTCGGCCGTTTCACCGAGATTTCGCCCCGCGACCAGGTCGTCAGCTTGCTGCTGTGGGTCGTGATCCCGATGGTGTTGGGGCAAGTCGTGCGGAGGATCGCGCTAGAGAAGTGGGCGACGAGTCAGCGGAATCGACTGTCGACGCTGGCCCAAATCGGCATCCTCGTGATGGTCTGTTTCGGCTCGGTCGCTTCGGCGGACCGGATGGCCGGGCGAGTCGAGTCGGGTGCGGGCGAGATCGTCGCGGTCGGCGCGATGGCGATTTCGGTCCACGTGGTCGCTTTTGCCTTGGCGATCGCAGCCGCCCGCGCGATCCACGCGCCGCCGTCGGGGCAGATCGCGGTCGCGATTTCCGGCAGCCAAAAGACGCTGATGGTCGGATTGCAAATCGGCCTCGACTTCGGCGTCAGCATCCTGCCGATGATCATCTACCACGTCGGCCAATTGATGATCGACACGGTGATCGTCCAGCACTGGGCGAAACGCTACCCGGCAGAGTCGCTGGCGGGCGGTTCGCAGGGTGGCGAGGTCGCTCGGCGGGCGGCTTCGGTGACCAGCCGGGAAAACTCCGTCGAAACCGAGCCGAACGATGCCATAGCAGCCTTGAAGAAACGGGACCCTGGCGTTTAGACTGCGGCGACTTGCGGTGTACCAAGCCACCGAAATCATCCTCGATCTGACCTTTGTGACCTCCATGAAAGACGGCATTCATCCCAAATACCAAGTCACGACCGTCACCTGCGGTTGCGGCGCCTCATTCGTCACCCGTAGCGTCCGGCCGGAACTGAAGCTGGATATCTGCAGCGAATGCCACCCGTTCTACACGGGCAAGCTGAAATTCGTCGACACGGCCGGTCGGATCGACAAGTTCCAGAAGAAGTTTGCCGCCGGCTCCTACGCCAGCTTGCAGTCCAAGCCGACCAAGAAGAAAGCTGTCAAGAAGTGAGCGATCGGGGCTGGTGCCACGTCGCCAGCCCACACCCTTGATCGCTGATCATCATGAGCGGCTCGATTCGAAATATCCTCGAAGAAAAATACGCCCGTTTCGAGCAACTCGAGCGCGAAATGTCCGACCCGGCCGTGCTGGCCGAC
This sequence comes from Planctomycetaceae bacterium, assembly GCA_007694185.1. GTDB lineage: Bacteria > Planctomycetota > Planctomycetia > Pirellulales > Pirellulaceae > UBA6163. The sequence continues at coordinate 3,748 of RECD01000239.1, read as the reverse complement.
GGCGGGCGGATGAGCGCGGTGGCTCGAGAACATGGCGGCTTGGCCCGTTTGGCCCATCGCTACCGCGATTTCAAGCGGCTGAGCGAGGAGATCCGTGGTTGCCAGGAAATGGCCGAAGCTGCGGAGGACGCGGAAGAGCGGGAGATGGCCGAAGCGGAACTGGTTACCCTGCGAAGCCAGCGCGAGGCGATCTGGGACGAACTGCTGCTCAGCACCGTCGGTGGCGAAGACGCTCACCGAACCCGCTGTGTGATGGAAATCCGCGCCGGCACCGGCGGCGAAGAGGCGGCCCTGTTCGCCCGCGACCTGTACGAGATGTACCGGCGGTATGCCGACATCAAAGGGTGGCGGACCGAAGTGATGGATCACAGCAGTTCGGACATGGGCGGGTTCAAAGAGGTCACGCTGACCTTCGAGGGCGAGAACGTCTACCGCGACTTGCAGTACGAAAGTGGCGGTCACCGCGTCCAACGGGTGCCCGAGACCGAAACGCAAGGCCGCATCCATACCTCCGCCGCCACCGTGGCCGTGATGCCCGAGCCGGAGGATGTCGAAATCAACCTGAAGCCGGATGATTACCGCGTCGATAAATTCGGCGCGTCCGGCCCCGGTGGCCAACACGTCAACAAGACGGAATCGGCGATCCGTTTGACGCACCACGAGACCGGCATCGTCGTCCAGTGCCAGGACGAAAAGAGCCAACACAAGAACTTGGCCAAAGCCCTGCGGGTGCTGAAGAGCCGAATCTACGACAAGAAACGCGAAGAAGAACTGAGTAAACGAGCCGAAACCCGCCAGGGACTGATCGGGTCGGGCGATCGCAGCCAACGGATTCGGACTTACAACTACCCCCAAAACCGGCTGACCGATCACCGCATCAATTTGACCCTTTACAAGCTCGATCAGATCCTCGCCGGCAACGTCAATCCCGTGACCGACGCGTTGATCGAGTACGACCGCGATCAGCTTCGTGGCGAGATGACAGAAGACTGAATCGCCTCAACCGAATCGGCCGTGCAGGCACCAATTCGACTTGCCCCCCGCGAGGCTGTGTCGATACAGCCACCACCAACTGCCGTCTTCGACTTCGACGCGGTAATAATCCCGTCGCTCCCACCCCTGAATCGCCCCCCGCGATTCGATCCGCTCAGGCCCCCAACAGCGCAGCACTCGCTGGACCCGCTGAGCCCGGCCGCCGCCGTTGCCAGAGGCCGGTTCCAACCGGATGCGAGTCAACACCCCGTCCCGTTCCGACAATTCCACCCACAACCGCTGTGGCTCACGCAGCAGCGTCAACGGGCGGCGCAGCGGGTCGCTGGGCAACGGTCCCCATGCCGCTGAATCGCGGCCCGTGTGCTGCGGCGGAAGGTGCTTCGGCGGACGGCCCTTCGACGCCCCCTCCTTCGCTGGGCGACGCGTAGTCCCGCCAGCCGATCGGGCTGGTGCGGGCGATCGAGCGGTGGCGAGCGGTCGGGTTCGTCCGGCCAGCGGACGCAACCGGTAAGCCGATTCGGGACGGGGATGATCGGTCAATTCCACCCCCAACACCGCGTCGTCTCCCAATCGCAACGCGACCGTTTCGATCATCCGCGCCAACGCCCGTCGCCCCGCCGTTTCGTTTTGCCCCATGGCCCCCGCCGGACCGTCGAACAGCCCAACCTGGTGCTCGCGCAGCGGCCCCCCCAAGTCGACCGCCAATTCGATCCGCTGGACCATCGACCGGAAAACACGGTTTTCCAGCAACGTCAGCAGCAACCGCCGCAGATGTTCCCCGTCAGCCGTCGGTGCGAACAGCCCGACTTCGATCCGCTCCGGCGGTCGCCCTTCCAGCAATTCGAAACGACACGCCAACCGCAACGCGCCGCGACTTCGTGCCGCCAACCGGACGGCCACTTCGTCGACCAGCAAGCCGATCCGGTGACACAGGATCTCTCGGTCGGTCGTGGGGTATTCCAATTCACACCGCGCGACATCCTCCGGTTCGGTGTGATGCATCGACAACGGCTCGAGGCAAACGCCGTGGACCTGGTCGAGCCGCCGGATCAATTCGGGTCCTAACCGAGTAGCCAACCCGCCCCGCGGCAGGCTTTTCAAATCCCCGATCGTTTCGATCCCCAACCGATCGAGCTGCCGAGCGACTTCGCGGTCGATCCGCAACGAGCGGACCGGCAACCGATCGATCACCGCGTCTCCCTCGCCAGGCGGGATCAGCGTGATGGCCAACTCGCCAAACCGGGTCAACGCCCAAGCCGCCCCGGCCGTGTCGGCGATCGCCAATCGGGCCGTCAAACCGAATCGGTCCAGCCACCGCCGGGTCACCGATAAAACTTCGTCTTCGCCGCCAAACCAGTCACCGATGCCGGTGATGTCGACCAACAACGACTCGGCCCCGCGTCGCGATACCCCGGCCCAACTCCCGCGAACCGGCAGCGGCTCGATCGCCACCAACGGGCTGATCTCGGTCAACAACTCGTCCGCCAATTCGCCCAAGCCGCGAGAATCGGCTGCCGGATCGTGTCGTTCGATCCGCCCCCCGCTCGCGCCGCCGGAACGTGCCAGCATCTCGACCGCTTCGTGCAGCGGCAGGAAAGGACGAATCCCCAAGCGTTGAGCTTGAGGGCAAGCCGCCACGACGCGCCGTCCACCCTGTTGTCCGCCGCGCAAATCCTCATCCCAGACGACGATCGGTTCCGGCGATCCGTCGCCCCGGGTTCCGACGTCACCCGGCCCGGCATCAGCCCGCGAACCGGCGTCAACCGACCCGGCGTCGTCCTGGCGATTCCGGTGCTGGCCCTGGCGACGCTGGATCGGCCAATCGACCAACCAAATCGCCAACCAACGCTGCCTCGCCATGTCGTCTCCTCTCGTCGGAATTGCCTTGCCGTACCTCGCGAACCCGCACCGAAACGACTCCGGCGGGGCGAGAACCGGACGAAGCCATGGTCGCGACAGCTTCCGGGACTTCCCACGGCAGACCTTGCGGGTCGATATCGATCACGCGAGTCGCCCCTGCCGCGCCACCACGGCAACGAACCAAATCGACCCGCAGCCGCCGCCCCCCCGCGCCGGCTAACGACGACACGCCCCAACGGACGTCCGCGACCGAAACCAGCTTCGATCGATTCGCCCTTCCGGCTGCAGACTCGACGCCGGCCGACCCGTTCCCCGCACCGGCGTGGCGAACGCACAACAGCATCGCGCCGCCCGTTTCGGCTGCCAATTGCAACCGCCGGGCGTCGGTGACCCCCAACCCCTCGCCGACATCGACCAACACCCCCGCCACCGCGCCACTTCGCAGCGCCTGATCGATCGCCCAAACCAAATCGGCTCGGGATGAATCGGTTCGATTCCAATCAGCCCGAGACGCGGCACCACCGGACGCACCGCCCGTTCCCCGTCCGGGTGGCTTGCGAAAGACCACCATCCGTTCCGCCGGGATCCCCAGCGAGATCGCGGCGGGAGGATAAAACGATTCGTCACCTCCCCACCCGTCGGCGATCACCAACGGTTTGTTTCCCGAAGCGGGGTGGGCCAGCCACGCGGAAGCCGCCAGCGTGGCCAACAAACGGGCTCCTGAACCGGGCGCATCGGCAACCCATTCGACCAACGTCCCCGGACGCAAACCGCCATGCGGCAGCATCCGGTCCAGCACCTCCCCGCCGGCTGAAACGACCAGCTCTTCCCCCTGCTGGTCGGTAACCGCTCCTCGCCCTCGCAAACGCCGCAATTCCATCCGCAACCGCTCGGC
>RECD01000237.1 GCA_007694185.1 Planctomycetaceae bacterium | reverse complement strand
AAAAGTCCTTGCCGGAGACCGGATCGACGCCGGCGAGGAACGCCCGTCGGACGCATCGTTGGACGGCGTGAACGACAGCGATTTCGTCAGGGATGAACTGATCGGACCGAGCGGGCCTGCCCATGGGACACCTCCAGAAAGGGGTTTCGATTGTCGAATTAGAGCAAAAGCCGAGTCCGAACGCAAACAAAATGTGGGTGGCACCTTTTGGGGAGGAGACGGCCACCAGAATCTTGGAGAGGAATGAGTCTGTGAATCATTCGGAAGACGAAATCGAGGCCGCGATCAAGGCCGAGCGGTTGATCCGCCAGAAACTGCTGAAAATCATGGACCTGCAGAGGGATATCGACGCCCTGCAGCGGGACAACCAACCATCGCCGTTCGGCTCGGCCAAGTGGAAGAACGCTCGCCCGGAGGAGTTGCAAAGACTGGTGATGATGACCGCCATCCAGTTCGTGTTCTTCGAACCGAAGGACTGGGTTCAGGGGAATGAGGAGTTCCATGTAGCTGGCGGGAGACTGATGGAGCTGACCGCGTCGCAACTGGCCTGGCTCCGTAAGGAATACCATCGCGGATAAGGAACGGCCAATGGTTTCCTGGCGCGGCTTACCGTCGCCACTAAGCTATACCCGCCGGAACACGAAAAACACATCAACGCCGATGATTGACTGGCCGTGCCTCAGCTTCCAATGAACGAGCCTATCTGCCTCGTTTTCGTCACTCAGGAACGACTTTTCACCACGCCGGTGCGCCAACGCACCTACGCCTGCGATGAACCAGAGACCAAACCCACCCGCACCCGACGGACGCCCGATGTTGAGCTCAATCACACTTCTCCGTTTGACGATCGCCCTCGGCTTGGTCTCGATCTTCGGGTCGTTGGGAATGTCGGCTGCTAATGCCCAGACGGACATCGAGCTTCGGTTTCCGCAGCACCGAGTGGCTCGCGTGTTGGTCGAATCGTCGCCCTCGCGGCCAGACCATTATCTCGCTTTTCCGGCCGTGCTGGACTTGGGTGAAGACGTGCTGGTCAGCTTCAAACGCGGGCTGCGACATGGCGGCGATGCCGAGGCGACGCTGGAGTGGTTGCGGATCGCGGGTCCGTCGCGCGAAGCGGGCCAACCGCGTCCGCTCGTGGCCGATGCGGGCAAGATCATGCAGATGGGAGAATGGGTCCGGTTTCCCAACGGGGACATCGCCAATTACGTCGATGTTCAGCAGGTCGATGCCTCAGGTCGCAACCGACGCACCGGAACGCTTGGTGTCCGCTCGACCGATGGCGGGCGGACTTTCGGGACACCGCAACCGCTGGGACTGGTCGATGGGGTTGAGTACGGCTATCCGTTTTCGTTCCTGGTCGAGGGGAACACGACCTGGATGCTGGTCATGACGTTTTCTGACCTGACGGGCGGCTACTCCGTCTACCGGCGACGCCCGCATGCCGGTCCCGTCTGCGTGCTTCGATCGGATGACGACGGAACAACTTGGCAGTTCGTCAAAAACTTGACGGAGACGTTCGGCAACCTGCCGATCAACGAGAGCTACTTCATCCGTCACGGCGACGGGTTTCTGGTCGTCACCCGCGGGTACGACGAACGGGTACGCCTTCACCTGGTCGATGCCAGGTTTCGACTGCTTCGCCAGGCCGACCTGACGGAGGACTGTCCGTTGATCGATCGTTATGTCGGTCGCCCACGGCTATTCGTTCGAGACGGGGCCACCTACCTGATCGGCCGCAACTGGGTAGGCAAGCATCGATCCGCGACGCGAGGTCCCGATCCGGACAGCATCCTGTCCGCCGACGTGATGCGGCTGTGCCTGTTTCGGCTCGATCCGGATCGATTGGCGGTTACGTCGGCGACCCTGCTCGACAACCAGGCTTCCGAAAATGTCACGGACGGCTATTACCCGTCACCCTATTTCCGGGCGGTCGGCGATGTGACTTACTTGCACGTCGTCGACTACAAGGGGGTGGACCGAAAGCCACCGCAGATCATCGAACTGGAGTTTCTGTGGGACGAAGTCCGGTGACGATCGGCCGATTGCTCCGGGGCAGGACAACGGCCCTCTGAAATTCATGCTCACGAACCGAGTCACGGTCGCTGCAAGTCCCAAGCTTTCAGCCACTTCGTCGCTTCGGCGTTCAGCTCGAAGTCCGCTTCCAATCGTTCCGCCATATCCTCCATGTGGCCGGCCCCGTAAAAAATCGCGAGCTTCTTCTTGCCCGCAGCTAGCTCTTTGTCGAGCACCTGCAGCGCCTTGCGATTACGTCCCTTGATCAAGGTGTTGTCGCCGGTCGCGTCGTCGAGCCCGAGCATGTTGAGTGTCACCAACTGCTTGGCCATCGATTGCCGCAAGCCCATCACCCGATCTTTGCTGAACAGAGCGGCCAGGACGCCCAGGTCACCACCGCCGGTGCTCTGTGCGGCGATGCCGGCCCCCATCATCCGCATCACCATCTTCATGACGCCATCGCCGCGGCTTTGCATGTCCTCCGCAAATTCCTCGGGTGACATGTCGGCATGCACGAAATTTTCTGCCAGGTAATCGATGTGTTCCAACTGGAAATCGAGTTCCAGCATGTCCTTCATACCGGACTGCATCGACGTCAAGATGGACCGGCGTTCCTGAAGATCCTCGGGCCGAATCCGTGTCCCGTCGGGTGCGACGAGTTCGTAGAGAACCGCATCGTAGCCGGCCAACAGGCGATCGATCTGCTTGTAATAATCCTGCTGACCGATGTGGACCACACCGACCAAATCGACCGTCCGCCCCTCGGCACGCCCCCCCGGGCGGCCTTCGAACCGGAGCACCGACGTTTCCATCGCCAGCGGTTTGCCCTTTTCAGACTTGACGATCCGGATGTAGCTATTTTCCGTCGCCGGCTTGGCCTTTGCCTTTTTGACGGCGTCTTCTGCCGCTTTTGGGGCCGCCGCGTCCTGAGCGCAGACTCCCGCAGCCGTCGAGACCAACACAAGCAAAGTCGCCAGCCAGGCTGACAGGCAACGTCGTAGAGAAATGGGGTGACCGACGCTCATCGGAGAGACTCCAGGGCTGCAGTTATGAAAATACCCCTCCATGATACGCGGCAAACGGGGCGATCAAGCCGAAATGGCTGACATCCGTGCTTTTTCGATCGCTTCGTCCATTTTGGCGAACATCTCCTCCAAGCCGCTATCGAAGACCCTGCCGATCAGCACATTGGTCAGATTCCCAGCGAACTCGGGGTGCTGACGCATGAATCCGCCCATGCTGAACTCCTTTTCGTAGAAGGCATGCACCAATTTGCGGACCCATTTCGTTCCCTCCTTGAATTCGTCCGCCCAACACGCCAACTGCTTGCCGGAAAAGTCCTCTTTCCGGAACGCTTCGACCGCCGCATCCCCCGCACGAACCCCCATCTCGAGGGCGAAATAAACGCCGGAGGAGTAGATCGGGTCGATGAATCCGAAGGCGTCTCCGATCAGCACCCAGCCCGTGCCCGCGTGCTGTCGGGTCCAGTAGGAAAATTCCTGCTTGGTATGCAATTGACCGACCCGGGTCGCGGAAGCGAGGCGGCTTTTTAGGCCAGGGCATTTTTCTAGCTCTTCCGCATAGACCTGCTCCGGTTTGCCGCGGCCCTTCAGCAAGTATTCGTGATCACCGACGCAGCCGATGCTGGTGATCCCGCGCGACTGAGGGATAAACCAAAACCACGAATCCTTGTTCTCCGTCTGGAGGATGATGGTCGCCCCACCGTTATCCCCCTCGTCCCGCGTCGCGTCGCGCCAATAACCCCAAATCGCAGCCTTTTTGAGATCGTGATTCAATTCCTTCAGCCCCAATCGGTTGGCGATGAAAGACTGCTGGCCGGTCGCATCCATCACCACGCGGCATTCGATCCGCCGTTCGCTGCCATCGGCGTCCCGCACGCGAACTGCTTTCGCGGCCTGCTCTGAATCGAACTCGACATCCAGCAGTCGGACGCGGTCGTGGCAGTCGGCGCCGCATTCTGCGGCTCGGTCGAATAACATTTTGTCGAACTCACCACGCTCCACCTGCCAGGTGTCGGCGCAATCGCGGTCGTCATGGTCGCGAAAGAAAAAGGGGGTCGATTCTTTCCCGTTGGCCGTGACGAACTGGACACTTTTCTTGATCTGCCACCCCGATTCGCGAACGCGGGCGTTCAGCCCGATGCGTTCCAGAGGCCAGTAGGCTTCCGGCATCAGCGATTCGCCGACATGGAAGCGAGGCACCGAATCCCGTTCGATCAACAACGTTTCGAGACCGCCCAGCGCCGTGATCGCTGCTGCCGTCCCACCGGCCGGTCCAGCACCCACCACCACCACGTCGTAACTGTTTTTCATCCGATCAATCTCAAGCTTGTCGCAAATGGATCTCGTCGCCTCCGATTCCGTCCGAGGGACCTATTCTAGTGTGTACCGCAGGCAAGGCGGGCGGTTCACTGCAAGGCGCGATGACGGCAATTCGATCCGACGCCCAATCCTCCAAAGGGTCGTTATCCCCCTTTGAAACGCCTTAAGGGAGCCTCAACCGCGCGCCGACCTTTCTGGACGGGCGTCCGAGCAGCGGGACAAATCGGTTTTTGGAGGTCGATTGATCAAAACCACGTTCCGGGGGGCCGAGTTCCGGGGGGCCGAATCGTCTGGCAGACTTCCGCCCGCGCAGCCGGTACAACCGCCACAACCGGCCGCGGAAGAAGCGTCTCCGAACAGCGATCTCAACCTGGTGTAGGCTTGCTTGGCCAGCCAAAGCGCGGCCAGGGCGACAATCAGGATAGCGAGCGTCGTTTGGGTCATGAGCGGGATTCAGCCGAACCAGCGGCTGGAAACTTGGTAGGTGACCAGCGCCCCGACGTAGGCGAGCAAGGTCATGTAGACAAAGCTGAGGATCGGCCAACGCCAGCTATTGGTCTCACGTCGGATCACCAACAAAGTGCTGACGCACTGCGCACAAAGTGCGAAGAAAACCATGATCGACAGCGCGACAGGCAAATTATAGACCGGGCGGCCATCGGGCCAACGGGCGTCTCGGAGTGCCGAGATCAGCCCGTCACTCTCTTCGTCGACATCGCCGCCGAGCGAGTAGATCGTCCCCAGCGTGGCGATGATCACCTCCCGAGCCGGAAAACTGGCGAGGGCCCCAACGCCGATCTTCCAATCCCACCCCAAAGGGCGGACGATCGGCTCGATCGCGTGGCCGAGCCGGCCGAGTAGCGAGTTTTCGAGTGCGACCGCACTGACCTGCTTCAGCTCGTCCTGCCAACTGCCGATCGGGTCGCTGTCCGACGTGCTCGATTCGATCAGTCGCTGCAATTCGTGGCGACGGGTATGATCGGCCGGCCAATAGGCGGTGGCCCAAATCACGATCGATGCGGCAAAGATCAGCGTTCCCGCACGCACCAAAAATGCCTTGCAGGAGTCCCAAACTCGCCGCAGCACCGTCCACGGATCAGGGATTTTGTATTCGGGCAACTCGAGGACGAACGGGGCGGCTTCTCCCCGCAGCAGGGTCTTCTTCAGCAGCCAAGCGGTGGGGATCGCGACGACGACCCCGACGAAATACATCCCCATCAACACCAGGCCACTGAGCGAAATCAATCCGCCCGCCCAACTGACCGCGGGGACGAACGCAGAGATCATCAGCAGGTAAACCGGCAGCCGAGCCGAGCAACTCATGAACGGCGCCACCAGGATCGTCGCGAACCGGTCGCGTCGGTTCTCGATCACCCGCGTCGCCATCACGCCCGGGACGGCGCACGCGAAAGAGCTCATCAGCGGCAGGAACGATTTCCCGCTGAGCCCGAACAGCCCCATCACTCGGTCGACCAAGAACGCCGCACGAGCCATGTACCCGCAATCTTCCAGCACCGCCAAAAACAGAAATAGCATGGCGATTTGAGGCAAAAAGATCACCACACTGCCGACGCCCGCGATCACCCCGTCGGTCAATAAGCTGCGCAGCGTCCCCGGTGCCATCACCGCTTCGACCTGGGACGTCAGGAAATCCTGAGCCGCTCCGATCGCATCCATCGGGATACCGCTCCAAGCGTAGATCACCTGGAAGATGAAAAACATCAACAGCGTGAAGATCGCCAGGCCCCAAACACGGTGGATGAGGATCCCGTCCAACCACTGCGTCGGCCGATGGCTTGCCCCTTCCGAGGTCCCCAACACCCCCTCGGTTTGGCGTTTCGCCCAAGCGTAACGGCTGTCGCATTCGACATCGCTGAGCGGCCCCAATTCTGACTCGATCCGTTCGCGAATTTGCAATAACCGGTCCTGCTGAGCCGAACTCATCGACTTTCGCAACTGCCGTTCCGCCTCACCGCCCCGATCGAGAATCGCCCGCTCGACCAGATAGCGGCTCGGCAAATCGGGCAATTCACTCGAGGCGATGAAATCTTCACAGTGCTCGTAAAATCGTTCCGGCAGCGGACGCTGTGGCGCGATCGCAGCCTGACGTGTCAGCTCCGTGTGAATGCCGGTCTTGAGTTCCTCGATCCCCTCGCGACGGGAGGCCGACAGGGCGAACACCGGAACCCCCAAATTGGCCGCCAACCGCTCGCAATCGATATGCAGCCCACGTGAGCGAGCCGAATCGATCATGTTCAGCGCCACGATCACCGGCTTGCCCAATTCCAGCAACTGGCTGACCAAGAAGAGATTGCGTCGCAACAGCGTGGCGTTGACGACGCAGACGATCAGGTCAACGTCCGGCTCGCCGGGCAAATCGCCCGTCAAGACTTCCACGGCAACCAATTCGTCCGGCGAGCGGGGGCTGAGCGAATAAGTCCCGGGCAGGTCGACCAATTCGACCACGCCACGCGGGTCCGCCAACCAGCCGACTTTTTTTTCGATCGTCACGCCGGGATAGTTCGCCGTGCGGACGTTCATTCCCGAAAGGACGCCAAACAGCGTGCTTTTGCCGGTGTTCGGGTTGCCGACGAGGACGACGCGACGCGTTGGGGTGCTCATCGCCCCATCTGCTGGCAACCCGATCCGCAGCGGCCAGACGGTTCGGGAAAGCCACTCGCAGCGCCGCTCAGCGACGGTTGCGTGCTCCCGCCGGGCGGGGCCAAAAACACGCGTCGCGCTTCGCTGCCACGCAGCGCGATTCGACTCCCTTGGATCAGACAGCTCAGCGGATCGCCCAGCGGGGCTTTCGACAAAAATCGCACCGCTTCACCCGGGACGAAGCCCATTTCACGCAGCCTGCACGAGATGCCGTCACAACCTTCGATCCGAAAAATTTCACCCACTTCGCCAGGTCGGAGTTGATCAAGGGTCAGCATGGAGGAACCGAAAGAGGCGGTTATGGAGGGAGAGCAGCGGGCTGCTGTTGAGAATCAATCTCAGTTGGTCTCAATTTTCGCTGCCGGACCGAGCGTCGTCAAGTCCTTGCCGATTCATCTTGGCCGACCGCGACTCCCGAGCCGGCATCGGGATCAGCCGAGTGACCTGCGAATGCTCGGGCAAAAGAGCGGTCGAACCGCTTCTTGACCTGCCGCTTAATGCCCCGGGTCTTGTCCGCGTCGGCTCCGATTGCGGAGCCGAACCGTGCGCGACGAATCGGGGAATTCCAAACGGCGCATGCCGATCAGGGCAAGTCGGCGATGGCGATCCCGCGAAAGACGAGGTCGGTCGTCGGGTCGTGGGCTTGGATCATCAGCGTGCCGGGTTCCAGCCGTAGCCCCTGGCGAGGGTTTTCGGCCGGCGGACGCTCGTCCCGCCAATCGGTCACCTGCAAACCGTTGACCCAGGCGGCGATTTGGGGTCCGTGCGCCACCAGCAACAAGGAAAACCATTCCCCATCATCAGCCGCCACGATCCTGGCATCCTGACGCCGAAAAATGCCACCGGTGCCACAATCGGCCGGCCGCAGCGGATCGCCGTCGAGCAGTTCATGGTTGATCTGACACTCGTAGCCGTTCATCGTTTCGCCGGGAATGCAGCGAAAGAAAATGCCCGAATTCAGCTTGTCGGAGGCCGTCTTGGCCTGCGCCAACAGGACAAAGTCGGCATGACTGCTGGTCGATTCCAATTGGCCGCGGCCGCCGGTCACTCGCAGCCAGCCCTCTTCAGTGATCCGGAACTCGCCGTCCATCTCGGGGTAAGTCTTCCAGCCCGCCAGGTCGGGGGTCAGCAATTCACGCGTGCCCACGGGGCGTACACGGACATCGCGAAAGGCGACGCGTCCCTGGTTGTGTTGCAAACCGATTCGGCCCGGCCCGAGCGGTTTTGGGTCGACGTAATCACAAACCTCTTCCCCATCGATCCGCACTCGCAACCGATCGCCGACGAGGCTGAGTTCGTACAGGTGCCAAGTTTCGGGATCGAGTTGCGGGACCGACTCGACTCGAAACCGCTTGACCAAGCTGCCGGTCGGAAACGGGTTGTCCGCAGGGGCGACGTTGACCTCGTAGCAATCGACTGCCGGGTCGGTCGGCACCGGCGGGGTACGGAGGAAGATCCCGCTGTTGGTCGCCTCGTCAGCCCTGATTTCCATTCGCAATTCGAAATCCTGCCAGGGCACCGAGGTACACAACAGGCCGACCTCCCCGGCATCAACAACGATCGCGCCGTCTTCTATTCGCCAGTTGGTATCCGAGTGGATTTCCCAGCCGAACAGCGACAATCCGTCGAAGAGCCTGACCCAACCCTGGGAAGATTCCTCGATCGGCAACCGCGCCGCGAGCAACGCGGAGGCATCGAGTTGGCTGCCGGCCGGGGCCCCCGCGTCATTGCCCACCGCCTCCTTGCCCACCGCCTCGTCGCCCGCTGTGGTCGCCGCCTGCCCAGAATCGCTGACGGCAGCCGGTTCGTCAGCCTGATCATCGACAGGTTCTTTAGCTCGACCGCAACCGGTCAGCGCGGCCAACCCGATCGCCAGCAGCATCAGGACGGCTGACCACCGCGGGGCTCGGTTTATCGAGCGGCCAACGATGGGCCAACCCGACTCGGCGGCACAGGTAGACGCCACGGGAGTGCAGGTCGAAGGAAGTTGTGACGAGGCTTGCGCTGGAAACAAGGGAATCTCCGCAGAAGGGGAGCGGTCGGCACGCCGAGGGTGACCATCTCCACCCGGCTCGAACCGGTCTTACCAGCGTAGCACGCCCATCCGCGAGCACCACGGCCCACACGAATCACCGAACACCCGAGTCACCGGTACAGACAATGGCAACGAATTGCCCCGTCCGAATCACGACGCTCGGCAAGCGGGTGTTGGAGACATTTTGTCCAGCAGCTCATCGAGCGTTGCTCGCGGGGAGCGCCTCCGAACCGTCGCGGCCGATCAGCGCCGGGCGGTAGCTCGTCCTCTGCCAACGAGCCGAAAGTTCAGACCGTGAGGAAAGGTCCAGTCGCTGCTCTTGTGGCAGAAAGTCACGCTCCACCAATTCCGGGTCATGACGTGTCCAGGTTTCGCGATGGCTCGTCGCGGTGACCTCCCGCAGCGTCCCTTCGTCGTGCCAGCGGACCAACCACAAGCCGGCACGATGCTCCCGTTTGGGCAATTGGCTGTCCGACTTGATCAACCTCCACGCACGAACTTGAAATCGTCGCTGTTGGCTGCTCCAGTCGTAAAAAATCAGTTGATCGAAGACGTGCTGACCGCGGGCGTCGTGGTAGTGGTTCACCTCAACCAAATCGACCCGGTCCCGGAGGATCGCTTCCGGGTTTCCAGGCAAATAGCTGACCAGCATCACCCCCAAACCGATCATCCAATTCATCGACATCATCGACGACACTCCTACCTTGGCGAAGCCTGCGGGAAAGGAAACCCTGACTCGTCGGGAAGGCGTTGTGCTTGGCGACCTGCCCCCGACAACGGAAGTACCCACAGTGCGAAGGGGATGCCGAATCCGGATAATGCTGAAACAAGGTAGACGAGGATGACGAAAATCGCAGCCTAAGGGAACACGCCGTGCCGTTGGTCCTGACTCCCGATTTGCCTGCCGTTGCAACCGGAAAGGTCGGCCGCGGGGTTGCCCGGATCGCGTGCAGCGGGTGCGCGAACGTTGCGCAGCGATCCGGATTACCTGACCGCCAATACCCGTTGAGCCGCGTCTGGCTTATCCTGAGGTGAGCTTCCTCAATGAACTTGTCCCGGACCTGAAAGCCGATTGCCGTGTTCGAAGATGATCTGCCGCCGAACCGATTTCTGAATCGCGAACTGAGTTGGTTGGAGTTCAATCAGCGGGTGTTGGCACACGCCGAATCGAACGACTGGCCGCTGCTGGAGCGGGCTAAGTTTCTCGCCATCACCGGTTCGAACCTCGACGAGTTCGTGATGGTCCGGGTGGGCGGATTGAAGATGCAATTCCAGCGGAACCCGATGGTGCGGGACCCGGCGGGATTGACGATCTCGGAGCAGCTGCAAGCGGTTTCACAGCGCTGCCACCAATTGCAGCAAGACCAATATCGGATTCTCAGCGAATCGTTGGAGCCGCTGCTGGCCGATGCCGGCATCCGCCGGATCGCCTTAGAAGAAGCCAGCCAGCATGCTCGCCATGCGGCCGACCAGTGGTTTCACAACGAAGTGATGGCGGTCCTTTCGCCACAGACACTGTCGCCGGATCAGTCGCTGCCGATGCTCCAGGGGTTGCAAGTTTACCTCTGCGTCCGCTTGACTTCGACAGATGCACAAGCCGGTTTGGAGACGGAAGAGCCGTGGCAGTTTTCGGTCATCCCGCTCGGGAGGGCGCTCAATCGGCTCGTCAGCCTACCGACCGAAAAGGGCTACGGCTTCGTGCTGCTGGAGGATCTCGTCTCGCAGTACATCGCCGAATTCTTTCCCGGTCGCGAAGTCCTCGAGTGCGTCCCTTTTCGGGTCACCCGGAACGCGGACGTCCAACTGCATGAGGAGGCCGCTCACGACTTGCTGATGGGGATGGAGGAGGTGCTCGAAAGCCGTCGCGAGTCCCGCTGTGTGCGGTTGGAACTCGGGGCCGCCGCCAGCGACGCGACGATCGCCTTTTTGACGGAAACGCTCAATATACCGGCCCCCGATCTGTTCCTGGCCCCCGGCCCGCTCGACCTGACTTACCTGTTCAATCTGGTCTCGATCGAGGGTTTCCGATCGCTCCGCAGCGAGCCCTGGCCGCCGGAAGCGAGTCCCTCGATCGATCCGGCCGAACCGATGTTCGCCAACATCGCGGCCGGTGACGTGATGCTGATCCATCCCTATGAGCGGTTCGATCCGGTCGTCCGGTTGATCGAAGAAGCGGCCGGCGACCCAGATGTGCTAGCGATCAAACAGGTGCTGTATCGCACCAGCCGTGACAGCCCGATCATCGCGGCGCTGCGACGTGCCGCCGACCGTGGCAAGTACGTGACGGCGATCGTCGAACTGAAGGCCCGATTCGACGAGGCCCGCAACATCGAATGGGCGCGGGAGATGGAACGCTCGGGCGTCCAGGTGATCTATGGGGTCCGCGGGCTGAAGACACATGCCAAGGTCTGCATCATCGTCCGCCGTGAACCGCAAGGGATCGTCCGCTACTTGCATTTCGGTACCGGCAACTACAACGAAGTGACCGCGGGGATTTACAGCGACGTGTCACTGCTGACCTGCGACCCGGCGCTGGGCGACGACGCGACCCGGTTCTTCAACGCCGTGACGGGGGCGAGCCAACCCGGATCGATGCAGCACCTGGCCGCCGCCCCGACGACACTCCGCGGCAAACTGTTGGGACTGATCGAGGCGGAGACCCAGCGGCGACGCCAGGGGCAGCGGGCGGAGATCATCGCGAAGGTCAACGCGTTGGTCGACACGGAGGTGATCGACGCGCTGTACGAAGCGAGCCGCGTCGGGGTCAAGGTTCGGTTGAACGTTCGCGGTGTCTGCTGCCTGAAGCCCGGCATTCGCGGCCTGAGCAAGAACATCCAGGTCGTGTCGATCGTCGACCGCTTTCTGGAACACGCTCGGATCGTCTACTTCGCTCACGGCGGCGACGAGCAGATGTTCATCAGCAGCGCCGATTGGATGCCCCGCAACCTCGATCGGCGTGTCGAACTGCTGGTCCCGGTGCTTCGACCCGAGCATCGCAAACGCCTGCACTCGACGTTGCAGTGCTACTTCAAGGACAACGTCAACGCGTGGAAATTGACTTCCGATGGCCAGTACCAGCGGTTGCAGCCGACCGAGCGACGGCCGCCGTTTCAAGCTCAAGCTGTGCTCTACGAACGCGCCGTGACCGTCCGTCGTAAAGCGGAACAGAGCAACCGGTCTACGTTCGAGACCCACCAACCGCGCTCGAACGACAACGAGTGATCGCCAAGCGCGGGAAGCAGCCGAAAAGGATTCAAACGGCCGGCAAGACGGCGTCCAAAGCCGCGAAGATCTTGTCGACGTTTTCGTCTTGAGCACCATGCCCCATCAAGCCGATCCGCCAGCACTTGCCGGACAACTTGCCCAGGCCGCCGCCGATCTCCAGGTCGAACTCGTCCAACAACCGCCGCCGCAGTCCGGCTTCATCGGTAACCGTTGCTGGGAACCGGACGAGGTTCAACATCGGCAGCGAATGCTCCGGGTCCGATGCGTATTGGAAACCACGCTCGAGCAAGCCCTGCTTCAGCCGCTCGTGAACCCGCTGATGACGGGCAAAGCGAACCTCCAGTCCCTCTTCCAAGACCAACCGCAACGCCTCGTGCAAGCCGAAGTTCATGTTGACCGGGGCGGTGTGATGGTAGGCCCGACTGCCCGACCAATAATTGCCGACCAAGGTCAGGTCGAGGTACCAGGAATGGACCGGCGTCTGGCGGTTCTGCAACTTGTGCATCGCCCGCTCCGACAGCGTCACGGGTGACAGCCCGGGCGGGCAAGAGAGGCATTTTTGGGTTCCCGAATAGGCGGCGTCGATCTGCCATTGGTCGATCTTCACCGGCAACCCCGAGAGCGACGTGACGCAATCCATCACCAGCAGCCCGCCATGCCGATGGACGGCCTCGGCCAAGCGGTCAAAGGGCTGCAACGCCCCCGTCGACGTCTCGGCATGAACCAACGCGACCAAGTCGGGGCGGATCTCATCGATCCTCGCGATGATCTCATCCTGGTCAAACGCCCAACCCCAATCCGCTTCGACCGTTTGCACCAAGCCGCCGGCCCGGCGGGCCTTTTCCGCCAACCGTCCGCCGAACACCCCGTTGACCCCGATCAGGCAGCGGTCGCCGGGCTCCACCAGGTTGTCCATCAACATCTCGCCCCCCGCGGAACCGGTGCCGCTGCACGCGAGTGTCATCTCGTTGTCGGTCTGAAAAACCTGTTGCAGCATCTCGCGGATTTCGTTCATCACCCGCATGAATTGGGGGTCCATGTGCCCGATGCAGGGCAGGGCGAGTGCTTCCAGGACCGACGGGGGAACCGGAGAAGGGCCGGGGCCATGCAGCAGGCGGCGGGGTAGATTCAACATCGACAAGGGTCTCGCGGTGGCGGATGGGAAGTGGACAATCTAACATCCTGCGGCCGCCACGAAACCGCCACCGTTACCCGACTCCCGTTGTTGACGCGCGCCCGTTGTTGATCCGGGCGACCGCACGGATAACCTAACGGGCATCTCGATAGGCTAACGGATGGCCCGATAGGCTAACGGGCAACCCGTTTCACCTTGCGAGCAACCCGACAACCTTGCGAGCAACCCGCACCCACCCAGCCCCAGGCGACCCGCATGTCGACGTCGAACCCGCCCGTCTCCCAACATCCGGTCGGTCCCCGCAGC
>RECD01000059.1 GCA_007694185.1 Planctomycetaceae bacterium | reverse complement strand
GGCAACCGTTGTCGTACCAGTAGCCGTAGTCCTGGTGCCATTCCCAGGCGCCGCCGACCCGCGGTTCCTTCAGCATCATCTTGTGGTGGTAGTGATAAACCTCGTCTCCCAGGTAGCGGCGCATCGTCGCCACCACGCGGAGGCTGCGTGCGACGGCGGCGTAGGGCGAATCTTCGGGCAAGTCATTCCGCAGGGCCAACCGGGTGTTGCCCCCTTGGCTGTCGCGGCGGACGTAGGCCTCGGTCGCGAGTTGTCGGTCGGCTTTGGCGAATGTCAGCAGTCCGGCGATCTCGTCAGCGGAAAAGAGCCCGCGGGCGATGACGTATCCGTCCTCCAAAAAGGGGACGACGTCGGCAAAGGGCCCGTCCGGGGTAGGGAGCAACGCGGTGGGGACGTTCGTCGACATGTCAAAAAGTTTGAAAAAGCCGTGAAAACAGGGTCGAAAAGCGATATCGGCCGCGCCCGTCTTGATTTTCGACAGGCTGTTAGCCGATTTGCCTTGGGCCTGTTATAACCTTAGGCAAATCGTGGCGGGCCGCCGCCAATGTCCCACCTCCGTCCCTCCCGAACAAGGTTATTGCACTTGGCCAGAAAGGAAGAAGCCTTCGAAGTCGAAGGCACCGTGACTCAGGCACTCGCCAACACGCGGTTCCGTGTCCAGTTGGAAACGGGCACCGAAGTGATGGCGCATGTCGCCGGTCGCATGCGAAAACACTTCATCCGGATCGTGCCCGGAGACAAGGTTCGCGTCGAATTGTCGCCGTACGACTTGAGCAAAGGGCGAATCGTGTTCCGCGAACGATAGCAGCGGACGGACGCCCCGCCCCGAGGACGAGCCGCTCGCTACACCCGCCACCGATCGAATGCTCGCGACACGAGCCACCGATTATCGAAGCGCGCTCATGTAGAAACTGAAGATCCGGCGTTGATCGTATTCCGCCTTGGTGACCGGGTAGGCGAAATCGAATGCCAGCGGGGCCGGCCCGAGCATCGGGATGGCGACGCGAAGCCCGAGGCCTGGTGCGACACGAAAATTGTCGCCGTGGATCCTGATGTCTTTTTCGACGGTCCCGAAGTCGACGAACGCGACCCCACGGAAAGCGTCGTCCGCGGTGATCGGGAACATGTATTCGAGCGAATTCAGCCACTGGAAACGGCCGCCGACCCCGATCGGAATCTGGTTGACGCCGTCGTCATAAACTTCCACCGGGCTGGCGCCGCGAAAGTCGAAACCACGCATCGTCGAGTAGCCCCCGGCGAAGTAGTTCTCGAAGATCGGTGTGTCCTCGCTGGTGTAACCGACGCGGGTGCTGAGCGACAGCGTCTGTTTGCCGGAGCCGTCGGCACGCTGCGAGAGCAGCATGTAGTTGCGGTTCTCGACGTCGACCCGACCGAATTCGTACTTGCCGAAACCGATATCGTAACCGACCTCGAAAAAGTGCCCTTCGGTCGGCTGAAAGGGGCTGTTCCGCGTGTCGTGCGTCAGCCGAAATTCGCCGATGTACATCTCGTTGTTGCCGACCACGTCGTCCAAGGCGGCGAGCCCGGTGACCCGCGGCCGCTGGATCTTGACGTTTTGGCCCGTGATCCCGGTCGTCAGCGACAACTCCGGCGTCACGCGGTAACCCAAGCCGACCCGGCCGCCGAGCCGTTCTTCATCCCAGTCCAGAAAACGGCGGTCGAACAGATAGCCGGAAACGCCCAAACTGAGCGGCATGAACCCCAACAGGTTGGGTTCCGAAAAGCTGGCCATGTAGCGTTTGAAGACGGAGCCCGGTACGGCCTCGATCCGAAACGTTTGGCCGGCTCCTCGAAACGCGGTGCCGCTGGCGAAGTCTTGAAAACTGGTCGGCCAGCGGGTGATGTCAAAGTTCCGCTCGTCGAGCGTCAATTGCCCCATCACGCCCGCGTCGCTGTTCACCGAACCGCCGACCATGATCCGGCCGGTCCTGGCGGGGACGCCGGTCAATTCCAAGTCAGCGTATTGGGTGTTCGGGACGAATACCGGAGCCGAATTGGGGGCACCGAAGTAAGGGTTCAGCGGCACGCCGGCACCAGGCGAGTTCGGCATCGGCATGTCGGGTGACATCGGCAGCCCCGTCGGCGGGGCCGCTTGCGGCGTCATCCCCGGGGGAGTTGGCACCATCTGCGGCTGCGGGCCAGCGGGTTGAAAGTTCGAGGACGGCGGCGGCAACGATCCCGCCGGCGGATAAGCCGTCGTGGGAGGCGCCGTGGTCGGGATCGACGGGATCGTCGGCGGTTGGTACGCCGGCGGCGGCTGGTATGCGGAACCGGCCCCCGGGGGAGCGGTGTAGTTCTGTGGTACCTGGCGAGCGACATAGCGGCCGCTGTCGGCGGCGACGGGGATCAGTCCCGCTGCGCCTGACTGGCCAAGCCGAGTCGGAACTTTCGGGCGGGTCAATTCCGGAGCGTCGAAAGGCGCCGGCGTCGAGCCATCCACGGCCTCCGACGCGGCATCGTCCGCCGGAGTGGCTTCCTTCACGGAAACCGATTCGTCCGCCGGTTCGGCCTCAACCGCAGCCGCTTCCGATTCCGCGTCGGTCCCGTCCGCTTCGGAAGGCTCCGCAGCCGGTTCGGAAGGCTCCTCAGTCGGTTCGGCTTTCGCCTCTGGCGACGCCTTAGCATCCCGGTCAGCTCCATCCCGGTCGGCGGCGTCAGCGACGTCGCTTTCGAAGCCGCCTGCTTCGTCGTCGTCGTAGTCGTCGTAATCGTATTCGTAGTCTTCGTCGCCGATGACCGGAACCTGTTCGCCAGGAATCGGCAGGATACCGGGCGCCAGGCCCTTGCAACCGCCCATCAACCCTAGCAACGCCAGAATGGCGAGCCAGGCACGTGGGCCGGTCGTCGGTTTGGGGTGGGTCATGGGGTCGGGGTCCATACCGAAGCGGTCAGCCGTTCCGGGGTTGTCGGTCGCGATCAGCGACGTCCGGCTGCGGGGTGCTGGAAACATCACGTCAATAATCATTCTGGTCCGCTTGCTTGACCGGGATCACTCGGATATCCGGCGGTTCGGCGATCGCCGGATTCACTTCCAGCAACGCCAAGCGTTCGATCCGCATCCGGTTGAGTTCCAAGGTGCGGCGATCGATGTATTCGCCTTCGACCAAGTCGATCTGGTTCAACAAGGTCGTGTCTTTCATCAAATGGGGCTCGCCGTCAATATTGATATTGATGTTGCGGATCTTCCAACGGTCCCCTTCTTGAATCGTGTAGACCAAGTCGACCTGATCCCGCTCGTCGCGCATCACGGTTTGCGGCTTGACTTCGGCATAGATGAACCCGAACGAGCCGTATCCGTAGACGATCTCCGCCACGTCCTTCCGCAGTAACGTGCCGCTGAACGGGTCACCCGGCCGAAGGCTGAGCCGTTCCATCAGCGAATCGGTTTCGATGTACTGGTTGCCGACGATCTTGATGTCGTTCACCTGGTAGCGGATCCCTTCCTCGACGACGTAGGTCACGGTCATCCATTTCCCCGTCGCGTCGTACTCGATCCGCCTGCCGACCGATGCCGTCAGGTAACCCAGATTGTGGTAGTAGCCCTGCAGCGTTTCGGCATCCTTGTCGATCTTGGCAAAGTCGGCCTTGTTGTTGAGGTACCGCAGCACGCCCATCATCGGGCCGCGGCTTTCGATGACGCTCTTCAGCCGCGCTTCGGTGACGATCGAGTTCCCCTCGATGCGAATTTCTCGGATCCGTTCCTTCGGGCCCTCGTTGATCCGAAACAGCACCGCGCTCGGATCGTCTTTGACCCCGTGGACGATCGCCACGGTCGCTTGGTTGAACCCCTCTTCGCGGTAATAGTCAACCAGACGACGCCGAGCCGATTCGAGCGAAAACTCGTTCAGCGGGTCGCCCGCGTTGATCCCCGATCGGTTCTTCAGGTCGCGATTGTTGATCGCGTAGTTGCCGTGATAAACGACGTTGGAAATCGTGGGCCGCTCACGCACCTTGAAGTGAACCGCGATGCCGCCGGGGTGCTCGGTCAGTTCATACGTGGCGAATTCGAACATCTCGTGCAGCCGCCGGATGTCCGCCAACACCGTCTCGAACTCGTAAAAACGGTCCTTGCGGGTTTGCAATTTCTGGTAAATGACGTCGGTCGGCGTGTTCGTATTGCCCGTAATCCGGACGTCGACGATCACGACGTCGCTCTCTTTGGGGCGAGGCTTGATCCCCCCTCTTTCCTGGACGACATCCCGGAAGGCAGGCTTGTCGTTGAACGCCCCCATGTCAGGCATTCCGCCTCCGGGACCACCACCACCTCCAGCCATCTGCGCATTGGCCGCGGTGACCGGCGCCAGGCATGCGACGATCAGGATGGCGAGGTTGGCAAGGACCGGCCTGGTCGGCATGCTCGGACTCCTTCTTGAGCTAAAAAACGACAGACAGCGGCGTTCTTACCAATCGACGACAGGCCGCGACAACCCGAATTCGGTGTCCCTAAGCCCAAGAAATACGGCCCGATCGCCCGATTCTCGCCGATTGGCTTCATAAAACGCCCCGCCCTCGCTCCCAGCCACGCTCGTGCCTGGCGATCGGCCCCAAAGCGGCAATCAGCTAGCCCTATCGCCGCCCCGGCAACTCACCACCAACGCCCAGCCCACTCATTCGCCGCAGTTTTCCTGGGCGTCATTTCGGCGACTGACGAAGCGGCGAGCGGAGCCGTCGCGGCTCACTCGCGGCGGGATTCCAGAAATCGAGCCAATCGCTCCAGTTCGTCGGTGCCGATCAGGTCGACACCGGCATCGGCCAGCTCGGTCCAAAGCGCGACCGACTCGGGGGTCGCCCAGAAACGGAGCTGCTGACCGGCCGCTTTGGTTTGGGCGACGATATCGCTCAGTCGTCGACGCTGGTCTTCGGGCATCGGTCCCGTGCCGTTCCAGCTGAAATGGCTGCCCCACCGGTCGCTGATCAACGGAACCAGCTCCGCCGGCCGACCGTCACCCAAATCGCTAAGCCGGCCGTCGATGCCGACATATCGCAGTGACTGCTTCGCGATCGTTTCCTGCGGTCGATTCCCGCTGACCACCACCGTGACCGGGCCCGGTTGCCAGCGGCCATTTTCCATCCGGCTGAGTTCAGAACCGCTGGCGGTTTGCATCCCCCCAGCCCAACCGGTAAGGGCCGTGCATGCGGCGAGCAACGCGGCGCTGCCAGAGAAAAATTGTCGTCGGCAGCTGGTAGGGAGCATCGAAAGCAGATCCTGAAAAGAGACGAGTTGGCAGGGAATCGAAATAGGTCGGGGTTCGGACAAAGCCCGCCGTGGGACGCAGCCATCCCCAACCGGCAAATCAGTCCGCCGCTTCCGGCGCCGCGCCAGCCCCCGCCAATGCGGGCTGCTCAGGCAATGCGGGCAGGTCAACGGTTTCGGCTTGCTCGGCCGACTGGGGTTTCCACGGGGCACTGGGCCACAGGATCAGCTTCCCGTCGCGACTGCCGGTCAACAGGTAGCGGCTGTCGGAGGAGACGTCGACCGAAGTCAATTCTTGGGTGTGGCCGCTGAGCGTCAGGATCTCCTTGCCGGTCTCGGGGTCCCACAACTTGGCGACCATGTCCTTGCCGCCCGTGACGACCCGCGACCCGTCCGGGGTGAAGGCGACCGCGGCGACCCCCGCGGTGTGACCTTCGAGCCGAATCGGCAATTCGTCTCCCGTCTCGGCGTCCCATAATCGGGCGGTCGTGTCATCGCTGCCGGTCAATACGAATTGGCCGTCCGGTGAATAGCGAGCGGCTAAGACCGATTGCGTGTGCCCTGCGAGCCGATGAACCGGTTGGAAATCCTCCAGCTCCCAAATCTGGGCGGTCTGGTCAGCCGATGCGGTCAGCAGTTGCAATCCGTCCGGGGAGAAGTCGACCGCATGGATCGGCCCCTCATGCCCCTTCAATTCACCGATCGCTTCACCCGAGTCGGTATCCCAGATCCGGACCACTCGATCATCCCCTGCCGTGGCCAATCGCGTGCCGTCCGGTGAAAACGCGGCGGCGTTGACGAATCGGGAGTGTACCCCTTCGCCGACCTTCAGCACCGCTCGCCCACCTGCCAAATCCCACACCCTTGCCGACCGATCCCAACTGCCGGTTACGAAGCGGTCGCCCGTCGGCGAGAAGGAAACGCTCGAAACCGCCGACTGAGGCGAGTAGACGACCTGATCACGACCGGTCGCCAGATCCCACAGCCGCGCTTCCGAACCGCCGACCGTGATCAACCGCTGAGAATCGTCAGCGAACGTCGCCGTCCATATCGGTACCGAACCGAGCGACAAATCGAGAAACGGGAGCGTGCCGTCGCGAGGCGACGGGAGTTCGGTTTGGGACTCCAGATCCCACAATCGCAGCCGCCGATCGGCAGAAACGATCGCCACCAGCCGACCGTCGGGTGACAGATCGATGCCGGTGGGTGCGGCCTCCCCGTCGAGCCTCAGCAAAATTTTGCCGGTCGCCAAATCCCACCACCGCACCGCCTTGTCGGCACACGCAGTCAGCACGCGGCGGCCGTCCTGCGAAACCGTCATCGCCGTCACTTGAGCGGGATGCTTCAGGACCCGAGCCGGGTCTTCCTCGCCACTCTCGGCAGCTCGCACGGAAACGACATGATCCGCCGAGGCGGTCAAGACGCGGTCCCCACCGGCGACGAAGGCGACGCCCGTGACCGATCGAGAATGGGTTCGCGATTCCCAGATGATGCTGCCGGTTCCGGAATCGATCATCCGGCATCGACCGACCGAATCACCGGTCAAGATCCGCTGGCCATCCGGCGAAAACGCCAAGGCGGTGACGTCCGAGACGAATCCGCCCAGCTCACCGATCGGTTGGCCATCGAAATCCCACAGCAAGACCGATTTGCGATCGCTGCCTGTTGCGATCCGGCCGGCGTTTGCGGAAATGTCGATCGCGGCACTGATGCCGGTCGCTGGGAGCGTCTGAATTTGGGTGCCCGTGTCCCGATCCCAAATCCGGGCGGTGTTGTCGATCGCCGCGGTGACGACCCGTTTCCCGTTTGGCAGGAACAGCGCGGTGGAAGCGAGGTAGGCATGACCTTCGGTGAAGGAGCGTAGCGGCTTGCCCGTCCGCCTGTCCCAAGCGATCGCGGAACGGTCGCGGCCGGCGCTGACGATCACGTTGCCCGACGGATCGAAGGCGGCGGCGAGCACCGAATCACGATGGCCGTCCAACGTCTGACCGCCCACCACCCGCAACTCTTCGTGTTGATCGACGCTCCACAGCTTGACCCGTTCGTCGTAGCTGGCGCTCAGCACCTCGGTCTCGTCGAGATTGAAGATCGCCGCTGCGACGCGACTGCCATGTCCACGAAACTGCTTGATCGCCTCCTCGGTTTCGCGATCCCAGATCCGCACGACGTTGTCATTGCCCGCCGTCAACAGGCTCTTGCCATCGCGGGAAAACTGAATCGATCGCACGGCGTCCCCATGAGCCTGGAGCACGCGGGTGATCCCACGAGCCGCTTCGTCCTTGCCCGCATCCACGAGCAACCGCAGGTCTTGCCCTCGCACCGCTTCCGGTTGCCACAGTAGAACCCGTCCGTCCTGGCCGCCGGTGGCGATCGTGCTCCCATCGGGGGCGAACGCCGCAGCCAAAATCGAGCCCTGTTGCCCCAAGAACGGCGGTCCGGGTTGCAGCGATTCGGCGTCCCACAGGATCGCGGAACCGTCTTGTCCGGCCGTCAAAATCTGAGTTTCATCCGGCGAAAATCGGACGGCCCAAACCCATCCGTCGTGCCCGAGCAATTCTCGAGAGGTCCCTGCGGCGACGTCCCACAGCCGCGCGGATTGGTCATACGAACCGCTGAGCAGACGGCTGCCGTCAGCCGACCACGCCAGACTCAAGACCGCGTCGCGGTGACCGACCAACCGCACCGCCGGGACGCCGGTTTCCAAATCCCAGATCGTCAAGTAACCGTCCTGATCGTTGGAACCGACTGCCAGCCGCCGCCCGTCAGGCGAGAAGGCGACCGCGAACACATGCGTCGCGGAGGTTTGCAAGCTGAGCGGCTCGCCATCCCCATCCACGCTGCTGACCGACACGTTCCCGCCCCAACCGCCACTGGCGAATCGGCGACCGTCGGGAGACAACGAGATCGTCTCCAAGGGGCCGCCGAGTTCGAAGGATCGCAGTTCACGAGTGCAGAGGTATTTCAGCCTTCCCCATTCCCAGTTTCGCAGCTCGACCGGGCATTCTTCGACCAAGTCCAATGCCCGATCGAAGGCGTTTTCTTCGATCTTCGCCGCCGCCAAACCGATCTTCGCGATGTAACCCTCGTACTGCTCGCTGGCCCGAGCCCGCTCGGCCGCTTGGCGTTGGACGAACTCCGCCCCACGAGCCCTGTCCGCTTCCTCCCGCTGTTGCTCAGCAATTTTCCTAGCCCCGTCGGCTGCCATCTTGGCGTCTTCGGCGAGCATCCGCTGCGTCTCTTCCGACTCCCTGGCGGTCTCGGCCGCTTTCCTCTGAACGATCGCTTCCGTCAAGGCTTCCTGTGCGATTCGCTGGGCTTCCCGCGCTTCACCCTCGGCAACGCGAGCCTCGTTTTGCGCGATCCGTGCCTGTTGCTCCTTCGCCCGAATCCAGAAAAACGCCCCGGTGACGACGACGAAGATCGTCGCGATCAAGGTCGTGCCGAGTCGCCGAGCCGCCTGCAAGCGTTGTTTGCGTTGCTCCACTTCCTGCTGGGCTTCACGTAATTCCGCAGCCAACGCCCGATGCGGGGGGATCGAATCGTCGAGCAGCGACAGCCCCAGTTCATAGTCGCCGCGCCTTTGAGCACCGCGAGCGTATTCCAAGGCCGCTACCAGCGCCCCGCGTTTCGCCTTCTCGTTGCCACCCCACAACGACGTCGCTTCCTGGAAACCGAACATCGCCCGAGCGTAAGTTTCGTACCGGTCACTCCGAATGGCTTCCGCCAAATCCTCTTCGGCTCGCGCCGATAAGCTGATGCTTTCCGTGTGCGATTGGTAGTCTCGGATCGCGTCTTGGAACTCACGCACGCTGCCGAAGCGGTCCTTGGGGCGGGTGGCCATCGCCCGCAACGCGATATCGACCAGCTCGCCTGTTTTCTCGGTCGGCTTGATCTCGTTCTGGCCCGCCGCCATCAGGCACTGCGTGATCGAACTCCCCCCGTGCGGCCGATGTCCGGTCACGATCTCGTACAAGATCGCCCCCAACAAATAGATGTCGCTCCGCAAACCGATCGCGCTCGGCGGCCCCATCACCATCTCCGGCGCCATGTACGCCGGCGTGCCCGCCATCGCGATCGCCGACGATTCGCCGAGCGTGACCGCAAGGCCCCAGTCCATCACCAGGACTTCACCGAAATCGCCCAACATCACGTTTTCGGGCTTCAGATCGCGGTGGATGACCCGCTTGCTGTGAGCGAAACCGACAGCGTCGGCAACCTTCATCAAAATTTCGAGGTTCTCGGGCAGCGACTGCTTGCGAATCAACTTGTCCCAGGGCGTCCCCTGAACCCGCTTCATCGCGTAGAAAATCGCCCCCTCGACGTCGCGGCCCAAGTCGTAAATCGGGACGATGTTGGGGTGTTCCAGTTCCCCCGTGATCACCGCTTCGGCGAGAAACTTTTCTCGCTGAGCCGTCTGATGGGTGCTTCCCCGCTTGAGCATCTTCAACGCGACGACTCGGCGGATCGATTGCTGCCAAGCGGCGTACACGACCCCCATGCCGCCTTCGCCAAGCTTCTTGTCGAGGTTGTAGTCGGCCCGCTCGCCCGGCGGCGCCCCCGATCCGCCTTCGCCACCCAACCGCCTCGGTTGGATGACCAACGTGTCCTCAAGACTCCGCGAACCAAATCCCGATCCGTCCGAACCATACCCCGGGCCTGGCGAACTGCCGTCGAACGTGACATCGGATCGACCAGCCGTTTTGGCCGGTCCGACGTTGATGCCGCCCCCCGATCCGGACGCACCGAAGGCCGATGAGTCGATCGTCGCGTCCACGTCGCGTACCGTTCCGTCCGACAAGTCGACCGTCGCCGCGCCGTCGCTCGCAGGCAAATCCGCCGAATCGACCGTGACGCCAAGGTCACCGTCTCGCGACCCGTCGCCCGTCTCGGTCAATAGACCCGAATCGACCGTCGCACCCAGGTCCGCATCGCTCTGGGCCTCCGCAGGCGACGACGATTCAACCTTCACAAGCCAATCGGGTACGGTCCCCGATGCCCCATCGAGCGTCGCCCCCGGATCGTCATTGCCCCTGCTGTCCGCTTGAGAAGTCGCCGGTGGCTGTGAATCGCGAAACCCGGACTCCCCGCTCGTGTCGCTGCCAGTGACCGAATCGAGCGTCCTGCCCAACTCTTTTTCCACGACCGTTTTGGCTGCCGCCAAAAAGCCCGTCGACATCAACGTCCGGATCAATTCGGGCGATGCCGTGGCAGCCAAATCCTCCCATTCTCCCTTCGACGGCACCCAACGTCCCGCCTGGATCGTCCTCGCAACCAGATCGACCGACGCAGCCGGCTCCTCATCCGAGCCTTCCGTTATCGTCTTCGCCACCACCGTTGTGGCAGCCGGATCACTCGGCCCGTCCGGCCGACTCCGTTCACTCGGCATGCTCGAGCCGATCGGCTGGCCGCAGGCCGGGCAGACACCCGCCTGGGGACGGGATTCGTCCAGGGTTTGGCGACAATGGGGACAACTTGACATGAACAGGTCGATTCGCGGTCAAAGTCGGATCAAACGAGTCTCGCAGGAACGCTTCCAACCGATATCGTACCTGGCCCCCACGTATCGTAGTTGGCACCCGGACAGATGTGCCGACGCAACCGCGTCGCTCCTCAGCCGCCGGACGAATCAGCCGCGTCGACCGCAGCCCACTTGCGAACCTGGCGGGCGGCCCGCGACCACGACGCCCAAGCCACCGTTTCGTCCCCGCGAACCTCGTCGCCCCCCCGGCCGATGCCTTCGCGCCCACCCCGCCCCGGCGTTTCCATGCCCCAACCGGGGACCGCAGCCCCGTCTTCCACTGCGGGACTCGGCTCGTCAGCGTCGTTCAAATTCCCCTCCTCCGCCGGGTTGGAACCGACACCCCGTTCGCGGACCGGGTCGCCGATGACGTCCCCCGTCTTGCGAAACTCCAGCACCACCTGCGCCGGCAATCCCGGCTCCTGATATTCGATCCGGTAGCTGCCATTCGGAATGGGGGAATTCTTCAATCGTTCCAACAGATTCGACAGGTCACGCAGCTCGGCCAGTGACAACATGGCCCGTTCCCCCACCTCGCCGCCCGGCAAAATTCGCAGCAAGTACAACCGCGCGACCGCTTCCTCGTCGAACTCCTCGTCACCGATCGACTCGTTGTAAAAGACCACCTGACCCGGCAACGTCGGGATCGTATCGACAACGAACACCGTCTTCGGTTCGACCGTCACCACCTCCGGCTCGATCACCTCACCCGCCACCGTCAACAGGATCAATTCCTCCGCAACCCGTGTGGTGATCGAAATCGTGACAGAAGAATTGAGCGATGTACCGGGCGGCGCGTCGAGCACGCTCAAGACCAAGTTCCGATCGTTGAAAGCCTGGAAAGTCGCCGTCACCTCCGGTTCACGCAGACGTTGCAAGTGAAAGAGCGGGTAGGTTCGCTGAACAAAAACCTCGATCGGCCCCCGTGGCTCCGCCGCGCGAATGATCGAAACCGTCCCCTGATTGTTCTGGTCGATCAGCCATACGATTTGGTCACCCGCCTGCAACGTGGGTGTCACGCCGACAAGCGTTACCCATCCGTCGCCGACCTCCGTCACGATCGATGTCGGCGGCGTGTCGAGTTCGCTGATGACACCGTCATCCCAACGGACCGACAAGCGGAAATTGATACCCAGTTCCAGATTGTCACCCAGTCCCTCGACCCCTCCCAACGTCCCGCGGATCTCCTGCGTCGGGTCGCCGGAGACCAAAACGTCGTCCGGGTCGTCCTGGACCAGTTGCAACACCGTCGGCACGTTGCTGACCCGCCCCGTGCTGCTTTCCAAAAACGTCCCGTTAAGGATTACAAGCGGCCCGGCCTGGGAAACGATCTCCACCTGCGGTCCGGATCCGACGAACTCACCAGGGGCCGCGATCCCCTCCAGTTGCAACCCGTCCCGTTCTAGTACCCGGATCACACCGGTCTGTGTGTAAGCGGTCAAAAATTCGATATCGGTCCGCAACGGTTCATGCACAGCGCCGATCCCCGTACCGGCTTCCAGTACCACCCGTTCCGTGACCAAGTTGTCCTCACCGCCGGGTGTGGTAGCCAAAATTGCCCCACCAGTCTCGATCGTGACCTGACCCGGCGGCTTGTCCCCAATGCCACCCACTTCCGACGGATCGGTACCGGTACGAAGCGTGGCGACGACAACGTCTCCCGAACCGAACACCCGGACCAGGATCGCCGCATCGCTCGCATTGCCCGTGATCGCCGAAGTCCCACCCGCTTGAACAAATCCTCCCCCCGCCGAAGTGACCACGAACTCCAACCGGCCCGTTTCGGTCACCACGTCCCCACCGAGGAAGATCGAACCGCTCGCCAAAACAACGATGTCATCGCCCGCCGACAACGTCCCGAACAACTCGACATGCCGCCCGGCGATCGAAACCGTTTGGTCGACCAGCATCCCGGCATCCGCCCGAACATCACCATCCGCAACCGCGACAACCGACTCAGCCACAACCTGACCGACGAACCTCACGCCGCCCTGGGTTTCGATCCGAAAGTCGATCGTTTCGATCGAGTCACGAAACTCAACATCTAAAACCGCGTCGACAGCCAGCGAGTTCACCACAACCGCTCCAACGACCGTCACACCGCCTCTCGCATCGATATTCAATAGGTCGCCAATCACCGAACCCTGCAATTCGACGTCACCACCCGCATCAAGTGTTGCCGACACCGACGCCTCGAACGAACCGACAACCAATATGTTGCCGTCCGTAGTCAACGTGATCGTGTCAGCGGTAACCGAGCTACCGTACCTAACATTCTCTTTTGCCATGACCTCGATCGTATCCGCAGAAACCGGCCCCAAAATCACAACGCCGGCATCGCTCGCGATCTCCAGGCTGACGGTCGTAACGTCCGCATCGAACAAGACCGCACCGCCGGCTTGAACAACAAGACTTCCGACACCGATCATCCCGCCGATCACGACGCCGCCACCAGCGTCGATATAAAACAGGACGCCAACCGCCGAATCCAGCAGCTCAATGTCACCGCCGGCATTCAAGGTAGCCGAAGCGATGGCCGTGAACGAACCGAAAACTTGGATGTTGCCGTCGGTCGTCAGGGTAATCGTCGCCGCGCTAACCGAATTGCCAAACTCAATGTCCTCAGCGGCAACGATATCGATCGTGTTCGCCGTAACCGATCCCAAGATCAAGACGCCGGCATCGCTTGTGATCGCAAGGCTGCCGGCATCAACGCTTTCGTCGATGTGCACCGAGCCGCCGGCTTGGAGGACGAGATTGTCCACATCGACCACCCCGCCGATCGTCACGCCGCCACCCGCGTCGATATCGAACAGGCCGCCGGTTGCCAACCCTTGCAATTCGACATTGCCGCCAGCATCCAAAACCGCCCCAACTGTCGCCGTGAACGAACCGGCCACCACGATGTTGCCGGCGGTGGTCAATGCGATCGTCAACGCACTGACCGAACTTTCGAACGCGATATTTCCTGTCGCCGAAACATCGATCGT
>RECD01000006.1 GCA_007694185.1 Planctomycetaceae bacterium | reverse complement strand
TGTTCTTGCCGGGGCAGGCCGAGAGGGACGCGAGCGCGTTTTGGCGGCGGAAAAGACGCGATTTTTGAAAAACAGAGAGCGCCGTTTTTTTTCGATCTAGGTCAGTTCGGGGAGATCTGGCTGGTCGCTCCCGGCCGTTCGAATACTTTCGGGCGCAAAGGGACATCGGGTTCGGCGCTGCCGTCCTTGATACGGCGACGCTCCGCCGGATCGAGGCGGAGCTGGCCGATTGGTTCGGGGCCCGGTTGTGGGGCGTTGGGACGCGGCTGCAGGTTTGCGCCGCCGGCTCGGAACGGATCATCTGGATCCGGCGTGGCCGGCCGATCCGCCGTGAGGAGCGACTCCGGGACGGGGTGGCGAGCATCCTTTGTGATCATCCGATCCGATACGACCTAGCGATCTACGACCTGGAAACTCGCGAACTGCGGGTCAACGCGCCATCGCGGACGCAGCGGGAGCTGTACCGCGGGGGCTTGCTGACGAACTCTGCAGCCAATTGGAACTTGAGCCGATGCTGTCGCCAGTCGTCGATGGCGGCGCGGGGGCGACGTCTAGGCCGATTTGGAAAGGCCGAGACGGGCGGCAGCGGTCCGGCGGAGCTCAGCCGAAGATTCGCAAATCGTTTGGGGATGCGGCAAGCGGCTCAGCAGAGATTCGTCATCCGCACTGCCTCGCCGGCACGATGTCGCACGGGTGGCTCTTGGCGGCATCGACGGGTTCATGCGAGAGACCCCACCGGTCGGGTTGGCGACGCGGCGAGCGGCTTAAACGAATACGCATTATCGGCACCGGCTCGCCCGCCGTCGTCGCGGTTGCCTCCCGGCGGTGAGAGGCGGCGGATCGGCTACAGATGGGGCTGCTCGGCAAGCTGTTTCAAAACCTTGAGAGCAAGCGACATGGCGACCATCGGCTAATCGACAGCACCTTGGTTCTGTACGGCAGCAACATGGGCGACTCCAACACGCATGACAACGCGAACCTGCCGATCCTGCTGGCCGACGGCGGGTTCAAGCATGGTCAGCATCTGGCGTTCAGCCGCGAGCATAACAAGCCGTTATCGAATTTGTTCGTCAGCATGCTGCAGAGGTTGGGGGTCGAAACGGAACATTTCGGCTCCAGTTCCGGTAGCTTGACGGGGCTGGAACCAGCAGGCTCCTGAAACTCATGCAACCTCCGATCGCGGAATGAAGTTGCGCAAATAGTCGTGTGATTGTCGCAGCGATTGCAATCGCTTTTCCAGAGAGCCTTCGTAGGCGCGGTCCTCGACTTCCACGCACACCGGCCCACCATACCCGACGTCTCCGAGAACGGAAATGAATTTTCCCCAGTCGACTTCTCCGAGACCGGGGAGCTTGGGCGTGTGGTATTCGAGCGGGGCCGCGAGGATTCCCACCTCATCGAGGCGTTCTTTGTCCAATCGCACATCCTTGGCGTGAATATGGAACAGCCGGTCGCGAAATTCTCGGAGTGGACGCAGATAATCCATGCGCTGCCAGACCAGGTGCGAAGGATCATAATTCAAGCCGAAATTCGGACTGGGAATATCGGCGAACATCCGCCGCCAGATCGCAGGGCTCACGGCTAAATTCTTTCCGCCAGGCCACTCGTCTCCCGTGAAAAGCATCGGGCAGTTCTCAATGCCGATGCGAACTTCGCACGCTTCGGCCAGCGCGATCAGCGGTCGCCACGTTTCGAGAAACGGACCCCAGTTTGCTTCGACTGACTTGGTCCAATCGCGGCCGATGAACGTGTTCACCTGCGGAACGCCGAGTTGCGCTGCCGCTTGAATCACCAGTTCGAGATGCTGGACGGCTTGCTGGACTTCCGCCGGCTCGGGCGACAGCGGGTTCGGGTAATAGCCTAATCCGCTGACCTTGACGCCGAATTTGGCGCATAGCTCGCCTGCCTCGTCCA
The DNA here is from genome assembly GCA_007694185.1 of Planctomycetaceae bacterium. GTDB lineage: Bacteria > Planctomycetota > Planctomycetia > Pirellulales > Pirellulaceae > UBA6163. The sequence continues at coordinate 874 of RECD01000006.1, read as the reverse complement.
GCGCGCGGCCCGACGCGTCGGCGACGTCGAGGTGCGTGACGCCCGCGTAACGGCGCTCGGCCTTTCCCACCGGCCAGCACATGACCTCCACGCACTCGTAGCCGATGCGCGCCGCTTGTCGCAACACCTCGGAAAGTGGAAGGTCGGGTAAAATGGCGCTCACGAAACCTAGCTGCATGGCGAGTTCTCCTAAAAACGAAACTTAAGCGGCGTTAGCTGGACAGCTCGAATCCCTGCCGACGATCGAAAGGGGGAACCGTCCGAGGCATGTGGTAGCGTAAGAATCTATCAGTCGGTCGATCGACGTCCGGTATGCCTAAGTCGGAAGCGGCACAGGCGACAGCAGGCCGGCGTTTCATTACGGTGGTGGAAGGTCTCGTACCTACCCAAATGGCCGATATTTCAGAAAGACCAACGATGGACGCTCGATGTCTCGAACACGTGCTGACCGATGAAGAACGCGAATTCTTTAACACGCAGGGATACCTGACTGTCGAGAACGCGCTGGAGCCGGAGGCGACCGACCGGTTAATCAAGGTGGTCGACCGCATCGACGAACGCGAGCGAATCCACGATCGGAGGGGCACGCTGATGTCGTTTGCCAACATCATCCACGAAGACGATGCGTTTGTCGATCTGCTCGACCTGCCGGCCACCTTACCCAAGGTATGGGGCGTTCTCGGCTGGAACATCTACCTGTACCATTCGCACCTGGACATCACTCCGCCTGCCGGAGCGCGGCCCGCCGACATTCCCAATTGCAAAACCTGGAGCGTCGCTTGGCATCAGGACAGCATGCGGGTCAACGACGAAATCGAGGTCGATCCCCGGCCGCGACTGTCCGTGAAGGTCGGTTTCTATCTGACCGATGTGA
>RECD01000096.1 GCA_007694185.1 Planctomycetaceae bacterium | reverse complement strand
CATGAGTTCGATTTCTTCATCAGCTACACCAAGTCGGACGAGGGCTGGGCCGAGTGGATCGCGTGGCAGTTGGAGGCCGTGAAGCCGCCTTACTCCACCTTCCTACAAGCATGGGACTTTCACGCCGGTGACGATTGGGTGCGGCTGATGCAGCAGGGGACCACGAAGGCCCGTCGGACGATCGCCGTGCTGTCACCTGAGTTTCTCAAAGCCGAATACACGCAAGCGGAATGGCAGGCGGCGTTCGCCCAGGACCCGACCGGCGAACTTGGCCTGCTGATCCCCGTCCGCGTCGCCGAATGCAAACCGCAAGGGCTGCTGAAGGCGCGGATTTACATCGACTTGGTGGGACTGGATCAGGACCAGGCCCGGGACGGGTTGATCGCGCGAATCAAAAAGGAACGTCGCAAACCGGCTCGAGAACCCGATTTCCCAACGACCTTGATGACGAAGTCGGAACCCGATTTTCCTGGCGCTGCACCAGAGCGGGATACTTCTGCCCACGTCCGCCACGCCGATGGAGGCATCGCTTTGATAAATCGTCGCGGCAACACGGCACCCGGCAGCAAAACGGTCATCAAGGTCTTCGTTTCCTCACCGGGTGATGTGGACGAAGAACGCAAGGTCGTGGGCGAAGTGATCGCGTCGATCAACCGGACGGACGGGGAACGGGATCGATTCGTCATGGAACCCTTTCTTTGGGAGACCGACGTGATCCCGCGGATCGGCCCGCCACCGCAAACGGTCGTCGATCAGCAGACACCGCCGTACGATATCTACCTCGGCATCATGTCGGCACGCTACGGCGGTGGCGGGACGATCCAGGAGTTTCAGGATGCGCTGGCGAGTTGGAAGCAAACCGCGTCACCTTGGATCACGTTTTATTTCAACGACGAACCGCCCACCCCACGGCGCGCCGAAGCGTCTCGGCAACTGACCCAAGTGCTCGAATTTCGCGAACGACTTGAATCGCTCGGCATCGTCGCCGGCTACCAGGGTGTCCGCGGCAACCCGAAGGGCTTCTACGAGCAGATCGGCGAGCATCTACGGAAGGTCGTCGCGTTGCTGATCCCGAGAACGGAATTCGACCAGCCCCGTCAGGACCCGACCAAGTATCTCCGATCATTGCGGGAAGCGACCGCGTACATCGACATTCGTGGACTGGGTGTTGGCGCCGGCCGCGCGAACCGGTTTCCGATCGAAGATCTGTACATCACGTTGACGAGCATTGCCCCCGGGCAAGCGGAGGCTGGGGAGCTCAAAAAGCGTCGTGGTTCGGGCGACGATCCGTTGCCGATCCGCCGTGAACAGCCGCTCGAAGCGGTGCTGTCCGATCACGACCGTTTGGTGGTGGTCGGCGATCCGGGGGCCGGCAAGACGACGTTCCTGCGGCGACTCGCCTTTGCGTTGTGCCAACAACAACTCGGTGAAGTCCCGAGTGCCGCGGCGTTGTCGGAGCAACTGGCTGACCGCCCCTTTCCGATTCTGCTACGGGTTCATGAGCTGGCCAAACACCTGAAGGACGCGTCGGCCGCGTCCTCGCCACCCCAAGGAGACGATGCGGCGATGTGGCTGCCGCATTTTCTGGGTGTCCAAAGCACCGAGAGAATGTGGGGATTGGACCAAGCCTACTTCCAGCAGCAGTTGGAACAGGGCCGGTGTACGGTACTTCTGGACGGTCTCGACGAGGCCCCGGACCGCCTGCTGCGGGAACGTGTCTGCCGCTTGATTCAGAACGTGAGGATGGCATTCGGCGGTTGTCGGTTTGTCGTGACGAGCCGTCCGGCAGCCTACCGTGGGCAAGCGGTCGTTGCGGGCTTCGCGGAGGCAAGGATCGATCCGCTTTCCCCTCCAGCCGTGGAAACCTTCTTGGAGCGCTGGTGTGGCGGCATTCACGAGAACGAACAGGCGATCAAGGGGCACCTTGAAGAACTACTGGATGCCCTGCGTGCCCGCCCCGAGATCCGCCGCATGGCCCGCAACCCGGTGATGTTGACGGCATTGGCCGTGGTCCACTGGCACGAGAAGCAACTGCCCGAGCAGCGTGCCGAGTTATACGAATCGATCATCCAGTGGTTGTCGCTTGCCCGCGAGCAGCGGCCGGGGCGAGAATCGTCCGACCGGACGGTCGTGCTGCTGCAGAACCTGGCGCTTGCAATGCAAACCGATTCGGAACGACGTTTAGTTCAAGTCTCCCAGCGGTGGGCGGCGGAAACGCTCGCCCCCGAGTTCGGCAAGGGCCGGACAACGCGGGAGTCGATCGTGAGCGCGGAGCAATTTCTCGGTGAAGAGGAGATCGACAGCGGGATCGTCGTGGGCCGTGGGCACGACATCGCGTTTTGGCACCTTACGTTTCAGGAATTCTTGGCGGCACGTGCGATCGCAGCCCAGTTGGAGGATCGGCAAGCCGAGATCTTATTCGACAATCCCGAGCGTCTGTTCCAGCCGGAGTGGCGCGAGATGATGGCCTTGCTGGCTGGAACGCTGCACACGCAGGGCAAAGCCAAAGTCGACGGCTTGATCTCGAGGTTGCTCGATTGGCTGGACGCATCGGGCCAGCCGCCGACGTTGGAGGACAAGGCCCGCTGTGCCGGCCTGATCGGTCTGCTGCTCCGTGATTTGGCGTCGGTAAATTATCAACTCAACGACCCCCGCTATCGCCCGCTGCTCGACTCGGTGATGGCGATCTTCGATCCGGCGTTTGCTGACGGGTTGGAGATACAGGACCGGATCGCCGCCGCCGATGCGTTGGGGCAAGCGGGGGACCCGCGCCTGGACCGAAGGCAACCTGAATACTGGG
>RECD01000007.1 GCA_007694185.1 Planctomycetaceae bacterium | reverse complement strand
CCCCCCTCTCTCCCCAACTGTCTCCTCACCCGATCAACTTCATCCCGCCTTGCGCCGGCGGCTCATTCTCACCATCCACCGCCTGGTAGGCACAAACCAACTGATCGATCTCCGGCTGCAACTCGGTCACCAAGTAAGCGAAAGCGTCCAGCGACTTCAACTGCTGCGTCGGCTCCGCCGTCCCGCCGACATCCAACCGTCCAACCACCCGATCGCCGCAATAGACCGGCAACCGCAGTGTCCACTGGTTCGACGCCTCCGGCACCGGCCCCCAGGTCCACGTCCCGTGGTAACCCTCGTGCAACCAAGGCATGTTCAGATCGAGCCTCAATCGCCATAAGCCGTTCTTCTCCGCAAACTCGACCAACGGGTCCCAGATCAGCTCCCACTGCCGTTCCCCCTGCAGCGAGACACCCGTCACGTGGATCTGCGGTTCGCCTCGTCGGACCCGCCGCCAAGTCCCCGAACCCATCCTCCAAGCCTGTGACGCCAGCAACCGGGCCTCCGCATGCCCGAAAATGCGGCGCCCCACCAACCCCGCGATCACAAGTGCCATCGCCACGATCGGCGGCCAATCGCTATCCAACCTTGCCCCCAGGATCGCCCCCAGCGACGTGATCGCCGACAACCCGCCGAAAACGGCCAACACCCACAGCGGCGAACGGCCGCGGCGGCTCAACCCTTCGGCGACGAAATGGTGCAAATGCGCCCGATCGGCCGTGTAAATGCTCCGACCCGTCAACCAGCGGCGCACGATCGCCACCGAGGAATCGAACAGCGGCACACCGAGCAACGCCACCGGGACCAGGATCGCCTGGGTCGCCCCCGACTCGCTGACCGACAAGATCGCCAAGCCCCCCAGCAGCAAGCCGACCAGCATGCTGCCGGCATCCCCCAGAAAAATCGTCGCCGGCGGGCGGTTGAAGCACAAGAACGCGGCCAGTGCCGCCGACAGGATCGTCGCCATCACGACGACCATCTCGTTGCCGTTGATCAGCGCCACGACCGCGATCCCCAACGCCGCGACGGCCGAGAAACTCCCCGCCACGCCATCGGCGCCGTCCATCAGGTTCACCGCGTTGATCGTCGCCAGCAGCCAGAACATCAGCAGCGGGCCGGAAAAGGCCCCGATCCGGATGACGTGGCCGAACAGCTCGATATTTCCCGCCGGGTGCCAGAACGACCCGACCAGCGCCGAGATCGCGATCTGGAACAGCAATTTCGTCGTCCCGGTCAGCGGGTAGCGATCATCGATCACCCCCAACATCGTGATCAGCAGCGCCGCTACCGACAGCACCGTGCCACGCGGGCCCCACAACCGCGACGGATCAGCCGCCCACCCTAACCAGGCGGCCGGCGATTCCCCGGCGCCCGCGTCAAGAAAACGAAACAGCCCCGTCAACACCAGCGCCGAGGTGATCAGCACGGCGATGCCGCCACCGAGCGAAATAGCTCCCCGGTGCAGCTTGCGGGTCGGATCGGGTCGATCGACCAGCCCGCAGCGGATCGTGACGGCCCGAACGAGCAACACCACGACCAACCCGACGAGGAAGGTCGCCCCCCAAATGATCCAAACAGGCTGCAAAATGCCCATCATCAGCGATCAATCCCCCCAAATCGGGCCCCGGCCAGCGGCAATTCCCCCGCCCGAAAACCAGCAAAAACCAAGCCAACCGTCACGCGAATATCAAATGTTCTTTATCTTCTCCATTCCCTCTTTCGCCGTACGGTGCAACTAGACTAATCGCTATCGGCCCACGAGGCAGCGAGCCGCACCGCAAATCGCCGCGTAATCGGGCGGCCTGTCGTCCCAGTCCGCCAAAGCGTCAGGACCGGCACGGCCAACCTGTCCGGCAAGCTTACTCGTTTGGAAATTTGTCGCGTACGTTGCCGCAACCGATGCGTTAGTTAAACTCAAGCGGAGACGCTAGCCCAACCCGACCCAGCTCCGGCTCACCCGCCCGAGTTCAGCCGGGTCGGGCTAGTGCTTTGTTCCAATTCGATTTTCGGGTTGACACACCGGAGGGCTTGCGCCCTGCCGCTATTTTTGTTAGCGGAACGGCGCGAGCCGTCCGGTCCTACCCTAATTTTCAATGGGAACACAGCACTAGTTCGCAAAAAGCGGCAAAAGAGTGTCCGGTACCTTTGGTGCAAAGCACCCGAAGGGCGAGTTCCTCGCAAAAGGTACCGGACACTCTTTCACCGCACGATCCTTCCGTGAATGGGGTGCCTTTTTCGCAAGAAAAGCCACCCAAGAGAACGAAGTGCGCGCCGACCGGGCCAAAAAACCGGCCCAAAAACACCAGCCAGCCGAGTGCCCGCGACCGAAAATCCCCCGCACTCGCCGCCCGCAAATCGCTCATCCCGGAATCGACGTCGCACGCTGCTGATTCTATCCCAGGTTTACGTTCCCGACCCAGCCGCCGTCGGCCAACACCTTGCCGATGTCGCCGAAACGATGGCCCAACGCGGCTGGCGGGTCATCGTCTACACTTCGGCCCGCGGCTACGATGATCCGAGCGTCCGCTACCCGCGTCGCGAGCGATTGCGTGGTGTCGACGTCCGTCGGCTGCCGTTATCCAGTTTTGGCAAACGTTCGATCCCGATCCGGCTGATCGCGCAAGCTTCCTTCTTGTTTCAAGCCACCCTGCGTGGCCTGCTGACCCGCGACTTCCGCTTGGTGATGGTCAGCACCAGTCCGCCGTTTGCCGGTTTAGGTGGCACGCTGCTGTCATTCTTTCGCCGGGTGCCACTGGTTTGGTGGGTGATGGACCTGAATCCGGACCAAATGATCGCCGCCGGCAAGCT
>RECD01000109.1 GCA_007694185.1 Planctomycetaceae bacterium | reverse complement strand
ACCGATCCGGGGCGACCAGGGTTTAGGATTCGCCGCCATGCCAGCTCTCGATCGGTTCTCCGATGCTGCCCACTTCTGCTGCCGTGCTGTGGCGAATTCCGTCTGGGTTCGTGCGGGACATCTGGCTTCTCAGGTAAACCCGTGAGGGTTTGGCGAGGACATCCAAGACGGTTGGCGCGTCACTTCGCGGGTCGCCCTTGAAAAAGAAGCCGTCGCAGTACACAACGTTGTCACGGTAAGGCGGGTATCGCATCAACACCTCGTGGGCCTCGCGGGTCCGGTACCACGGCACCGTCGGAAACATGTGATGCAACACGTGGTTCCATTCGCCAAACGGAAAGAAAATCTCGCGTTCCAGCCACTTGCCGCCGTAGACGCGGCTGTTCGTGTAGTCGCCGTTGTCGGGATAGTTCCCATGGTGGGCGATCTCTCGAAGAAACAGCACCACCGGGTAGAACGTGACCATCGGTACCACCCACAACAACAGGTAGTGTGGCCACCAACCCCACACGGTCAGCGCGGCGAACAGGAGCACGTAGTAGCTGACGCAGAGAACGCGAAACAGCGGTCTGGGCAGTACCTCGATGTTCTTCGCGGGCTCCTGATTCTTGGCGGGAATCATCGCGTACAGGGCGCGACCCTTGAGGTAGCTGAGCGCCTTGTGCGGCATCAATTGCAGCACGCAGTATTCCCACAAGAATCGCCCTCGGCCGATCGGGAAATGACGTGGTTGGTGCTTTTGGAGTCGCAGCAGGTCAGGATCATGCTCCGGATCATTGACGTGCCGATGATGTCCCCAATGCCCTGCCCGGTAGTTGTTGATCGCCGCGAAGAGAGGGAACGCTACCAACCAGTTCGAAGCGAGTTCGTTCAGCGTCCGGTTCTTGAACAGCGAATAGTGGCTCGATTCGTGGATCAGAACGCCGAGCCGATTCTGCGTCCAAGTGCCGATCACCAGAACGGCCAAGAAATAGACGGGAACGGCCCACATCAACGACCAACCGCTGGCCGATACGTGGTGATACCAACCGACGCACGCGGCTACCGTTACAGCAAAAATCGCGTATTCTCTCAATAAAACGAACCAATTCGTCCAATTGTTCGCCCCGCAGAGTTGCTTGATTTCCCGAAACATCTCTCGACGCTCGAGCACAACCGGCTCAGTCATGGCCATCGGCCTCAAACTCCGAAATGTGTCCGCGTGTGAACGCAACGAGTTAAAAAATGGTCGTAATCAAGTTTAGTTCGTTTAGGATGGGCAGGGTAGGTAAAACGCGCTAATAATCGGCTTGGCACTGGCCGCTTCACCCTGACGGAACGAATCGCATGTCCGGTACCGACACCGCACCGACCGACGCGCGACCGGCCACCTGGGTAGGTACGGTGGCTGAAACAGGTCAGCGACGGTTGCGGGTCCTGCTGACGGAAGGGGCCAGCCTATCCGCTCGGCAGGTTTTGTACGGGATCGGGCCAACTTGCGACATCGACGTACTCGACCCCGATCCGCTCTGCCAATGCCGTTTCTCCAACTACGTGCGCCGCTGGATCCGCTCCCCGTCGTTCGCTTCACGGCCACAGGAATTCCTCGAATTCCTGCTGAGTAAATTGGCCGACGGGCAGTACGACGTCCTGCTGCCTACCCATGAGCAGGCGTACCTGCTGAGCCGCTTTCGGGAAGCTTTGGCGTCTCACGTCGGGTTGGCGTTACCGAGTTTTACGGCGCTGGAAAAATTGCAAGACAAAGCCCACTTCAAGCGACTGCTCGATGAACTCGGCTTGCCGCAGCCAGTCGCCACGATCATCCGCGGTCACGCGGATCTCGACCGGGCTTGGCAATTCCCGTTCTACTTGAAGCTGGCCCATAGCACCGCTGGGGGGGGCGTGTTTTTTATCGCCGACCGGGCCGGCCTCGACCAGCGTGTCAGCCAACTGGAGCGGGACGGGTTACTCAACGGGCGGAGCGAAGCGCTCGTCCAGCAACCGGCGGTGGGTGTTCAGTCGACGGTCCAGGCGGTTTTTGATCACGGCCGAGTCGTCGGGATTCACTCGTTCGAGTCGCGACGTTTAGGGGTCGGCGGCATGTCTTCGGCCCGTGTCAGTGCCGATCATCCGCAGGTCCGAGAACACGTCGCCCGGTTGGGGCAGCACCTGGCATGGCACGGGGCGTTGTTCCTCGATTATTTCTTCGATTCGCGGTCGAATCGGGCGGAATACATCGAAGCCAATCCTCGGATCGGCGAAACGGTGAACGCGCTGTTGAGCGGCGTCAATCTGCCGGAATTGCTACTACGGGTTTCGCGAGGGGAATCACCCGGGACGGTACCGTTGGGAAAGCCCGGCGTTCGCACGCAAAGCTTCCTGATGATCCTGTTGAGCATGGCGTTCGACGGCGGGGGACGATGGGACCTGATCCGGGAACTTTGTCGGTTTCATGGCGGCCGCGGCTTATACGAGAACAGTCAAGACGAACTCACCCGACCCGGCGTCGATCCGTTCAGTCGCTTGCCCCGCATCTGGATCACGGCTCAACTTTTGGCTTGGCCGGGGCTGGCCCGACGGATCGTCGCCAAGACGGTCAAGAATTATTCCTTGCCGGAAGCGGCTACCGAATCGATCAAAGCCCTCCCGCTGGATCTGTTGGACGGCGGTCGGGAACGTCCCACTCGGTAACCCGAGACCACGCCGCGATCCGGTCGTGATCGGACGTCCTCCGACTTGTCTCTGCGGGCGTTTTCACTGGCTGCCGCTGCCGCTGCCCAAGGCGCTGCCGGCTTCCGCAGCAGCACGACATCGGGGCCGATCACCTGCAAGCTGGCGGACCAC
>RECD01000038.1 GCA_007694185.1 Planctomycetaceae bacterium | reverse complement strand
AGGGAGCGGTGCTGACAGCGGTCGACCAAACGCCGATCGGAATTGCGTTGGCTTTGCGGGAAGCTGCAACTGGAAGCGACATCCAGGGCAATGGAGTTTCGCGTCCGCTAGCAGGCGTGCGTTTGCTCTTGAGTCGTCTTCCGGGGAGCAGATTCGGCGGAGGTCCGCTTGCATCAGCCGTCAACAAGCTTGACGATATTGGCGACGGAGGTCGAGCGCTCGCGAAAGGACATGCGTTTGCGAAAACGCCAATTAGGAGAATCGCAGGCACACGAGGTCTTCAGCACTCTTTTGACAGTCACGCGGCCGAGTGGTTTGCCCGGCATGGTGGAACACCGAGCCTCGACAAATGGCAGAAATTGATTGAGACCGCTTCGCGGTCATCAAAAGTAGTCGATTGGTCAACTGGTGCCGACAAAACCATTGGCCACCTAGCAAGAGTCGATGGAAATAAGTGGTTCTTTGTTCAGTTTTTCAAAGAGGGGCCGCGAGCGGGTGAAGTAGCGACCGCGTTTATTCCTAACAAAGATCAGGTACGTGCAATTCTGGATTTACTTGGAAAATGAAAACCCCAGATTCACCTTTCCTAGAACTCGGATTCTATTTCCGGCAGAAGTCGGGACGTGAGTCACTCAGGCATGTCGCCGCGATGCTTACGAATCGCTTTAACGCAGTTCCAACGAGCGCGTCTGTTGCCAACCAAGCCTCCCCATCATTTTTTCGTGCGACTCAAGGCGTAGACATTCCAGTCAAACTTCGAAATGCTGACGACTTGGATCAAATAATGGGCGATCCGACAAAATTTGTTCGCAAAATTAGTTTTGACGGGGGCACGCGAGTTGTTCGCGACACTCAGGAGTTTCTCGTTGTGTTGCCGATCGAGAGTACGGATTGCAAAAACGAACGTAATGTCATCGCAATTTGGGTCGAAGGCGCCGTATTTAGCCGGGCCCCTAATTCGGTGATCTCGAAGAAGGAGAAGCAGGTTGCCGCGCGTGCGTTGACCGCGTTCAAAACGCTGGTTTCCCTATTGCGACCAACTTACGCTTCGATAACCGTCGAATACGGACTGGAAAACCCGTGCGATCTTCGGCGTGACTCGCGTAGCCTTGCGTTTCGGGACTTCTACTTGGACCGCGGGGAATGTGGTGATGGCTTCCTTGAGGAGTTGAGGGTCAAATTTCCAAATAGTCTGCGCGCTGACCACGCAGACGGGCAAATTACGATTACGACTCCCGCGTTTCGCATTGCGGCGGGAGACGAGTCAGTTGATGACAATGGTTATGAACTGTCAGAGTTCGTGGGAAGGGGTATCGGCAACTTGATAACCTAGTCGCGCTGTACAAGAATGTTGCCACACCGAAACGGCGAGAATTCGAGGCTAGGTTGCGGCTTGCAGATCGCTGAGTGTCACCACTTTTGATGCAGTTGGCGACGGTCGGGGACCAGGCACGACCTTAAAATCTGCGATCGCCATAGCAGTGAACGCAGACGCCACCAATTTGTCGGGCCGCGTTCACGCCGCGGCACGGTATGACTTCAGGGGCACCTAAGCTGGGTGTGGCAGACGAGTTTTTGCTTCGCCAGATCCGCAATCGGCGGATCGTCGCGCTCATGAACCAAGGTTCGAGACTCATTACCCGCCGGTCATTTTTGTTCGAAAACCACCCTGCGAACCTAGCGGAAGCAACCCCGTTTTTTAGAGACTATAGCGGTCCATACGGGTGATAACCCGGAGGGATTGAGACTCCGAGACTGGTGAGATTTTGGGTCCAAATTGGTCCTGGCTGGCCGAAAATCGGTGCTGGCGGGTGGGGTCTCTGCCGCACGACACCGACCAGGACCGTCACCATAAACCGTTGCAGCACAACGCGTTATGCCGCCGAGTCTCTGGTCGGTTTTTAGGTAATAACCCGGTGGTCGGTTGGGTTCGCTACAGGTTGGACTGCGTGAGGGAAGCGGACGCGAACGCTGACTGCGGGGTTATGTGCCGGCCTGATGGGCGATGAATGCCGCCATCCTGAGCGTCACTCGGTTATGTGATGCTCCTGTTGGCGGTCGCGGAACGTCACCGCTGGCCCACGACGCAGTTTCCGCCTTCAAGAGTTCGACGAGGTCGAGTTTTGCCGCATTCAGGACTGGAGGGTCAATTGCCGACCTGCACCGACGACAGGTGGCCGCCGGTGCGGGGCGACCATGTCGATCGCTCGCCGAGCAGCCGACCGGCGGGAGGTGGTCGACGCTAGGCCCTTTCACCACGGCAAAGCTGCCGATTACTCCTCGTGCCTGGGCGTCTAGGGAACCTCGTCGAGGACAACCGAGAAAGTGGGATCGACCGTTACCGTTTCTGCCGCCCATCACCGCCAAGGGTTGGGCGCATTCTGATGCCAGGAGGCTTGGCCCCAGAGGATCTGTGGAGCAATTACCGCTGACCGGATGAACCGCCGTGACCGAGCAATTGGCTCAACCGCCCACGCCTGCCGAAAAACGCTTCTCGGCCAGATTCATCGCTTTTCCTTCAGGCTGCTCCCCGGCCGATTAGGTCACCTTGGCCAGCGTCGCTGGACGCGTTGATCTCGGCTAGGGGGAGCCGGTCAATGCGTGGTTGGGCCATTCGGGGGCCGTGGCGGCCAAGCACTACCTGCAAGTCACCGATGAGCACTGGGAGCGGGCGTCCGGTTTCCGTTCCCCCACCGGTTCCCCCATCGGTGACAATTCCGGCCCATCGGTGCCCATCACCGCGCATGAAAAAACCCCGGAAAACCGGGGTTTTGATGGCCTGCGATGTGTGCAGACGGCTAACCTAGTACCCCCGCAAGGACTCGAAC
>RECD01000101.1 GCA_007694185.1 Planctomycetaceae bacterium | reverse complement strand
CGAGACGGCAGCGGCGGGGAAGGAGATTCGAGAGACACCGGTGGCGGTGTTGAAGGCGAAACGTAGGGCGAAGAAGCGGGCGCCGACGGGACGCCGCATCCGGCGTGACGAATGGCTGGCGCCCTTGCAACTCGCTCCAGAGACGCTGTCGCATCAGCCCCAGGTACACACTTCGGGACTGCGGGCGAGCGACAAGGGGTTTTTGCAACTCAGTTGGCGGGATTACTTCGAATTGCTGCGATGGACGGCTCAGCAGGCGTTCGACGGCATGAACGCGAAGGTGCCGCCGAGGCTAGCGAAGTTGCTGGCGTCGCAGGGAATCGACGCGTCGATGTGGCGTGAGCTGGTGTGGAATTTCAAGAAGTACTTTGGCCGGGGCTCGTGTGCGGGATCGTCGCCGGCGATGGCCGAAGACGCGCAGCGTCACGGCCGAGGTTGGCACCGAGGTCAGAAGACCGCGCGAGCGTTCTTCGTCGCGGCTTAACCGTAGCCGAGCCGTCTGCTCGCCGCCTCCGCATAATCGCCGGTCCAGACCGCAAGGCCCATCCGGCCTCCAGGGCGGTGTGTGATCGCTGCAATCATCCGTTCAGGCCCCGCCCATAGGTCGATAGCCAGCGATCCGCCTCGTGGGAGGCGGCCTGACACGGTGCGAGCGGCGGGCCTGGCCCTGACTTTTCACCGTCAGCCATGCCGATCCGTCCGAGGCCCCTCCAGCCGTTTGCCTACCGCCGTCCGCGCCTGGTGCGATCGTGAACAGCCCGCAAGATGGGTGGCACGTTCCGAAGGAGCGGCTGTCACCGGCGATGGATCGTTTCCCGACCCTGCGGAACGACCCTGCGGAAGGTGCCAACCAACGCTCGATTCCCCGAAGTCCACACCGGCAGGCCGCAGGGTGCTCACTCGGAAAACCGGTTGGACGAGGCAAACGCTGATCAAGTCCGTGTCGTTCGCCGCAGATTCCCCAGCGTTTCGGGCGAATCGATGACTTGTCGGGGCGACGTCAGTTGGAGGTTCCGCGGAGCATTTCCATCAGTTCCTGGGTGCTCATCTTTCCTGCTGCGGTCGTCCCTTCGAGCACACTGGCGACGAGGTCTCGTTTGGCATCATGCAGAGACAGGATCTCCTCCTCGATCGTTCCCCGCGTGATGATCCGATAAACCATGACAGGCTTGTCTTGGCCGAATCGGTGCGCACGGTCGGTCGCTTGGTCCTCAACCGCCGGGTTCCACCATGGGTCCATGTGAATCACGTAATCGGCGGCGGTCAGGTTCAGCCCCGTCCCGCCCGCCTTGAGTGAGATCAGGAACGCATCGCCTTCACCGGCTTGGAACGCATCGACCCGCTGTTGGCGGGTGGCCGCCGGGGTCGAGCCGTCTAGGTATTGATAGCTGATCTTGTGAGCGTCGAGCGCGCCGCAGATCAAGTCGAGGTGCTGCGTGAACTGGCTGAAGATGAGCGCCCGATGGCCCTCTTCCTTCAGTTCGATCATCGTCTCACACAACTGATCGAGTTTTGCCGACGAACCGGTCCACTGTTTGTTGACGATCCCGGGGTGACATGCGAATTGCCGCAGTCGCGTGATCAGGGCGAGCAGCTTGAAGCGTTGGTCTTGGACGCTTCCCAGTGACGCGATCTCGTCGATCTCGCCCAGTGCCGAAAGCCGAACGCGTTCGTATTGCTGCCGTTCCTCCGCACTCTGTTCGACATACAGGTTCATTTCGGTGCGCGGCGGTAATTCCGTCAACACCTCCGACTTGGTTCGCCGCAGAACGAAAGGTTGCAGACGCGTGGCCAGCAACGCCCGGGCGTTGGCGTCGGCGTGTTTTTCGATCGGCAAAGCGTAGCGGCGACGGAACTGCTCCCAGCCGCCGAAGACGCCAGGGGAAACGACATGGAACAGGCTCCACAATTCCCCGAGATGGTTTTCGACCGGCGTGCCGGTCAGCGCTACGGTCCATTGGGCGTCGAACTCGGCGATCGCCTGGGCCGTTTTGCTGCGGCTGTTCTTGACGGCTTGAGCCTCGTCCATCACGAGCGTGCCCCACTTGACCTTCGCCAATGCGTCGGCGTCTCGGAGGGCCAGCGCGTAGCTGCAGACGACGAGGTCGCCCGGTCCCACGCCGGGGAGAAAATCAGCTCGTTCGGTTTCGCGGTACAAGTGTGGTCGAAGTTCGGGAGCGAACCGTTCGGTCTCGCGGACCCAATTGAACCCGACGGAAGTAGGCGCGATCACCAAGGTCGGTCCGTTGTCGCGGCGGTCGAGCAGCACGGCGAGCGTCTGTAGCGTCTTCCCGAGGCCCATGTCGTCCGCCAGGACTCCGCCGACTCCCCATTCGGCCAACCGCCGGAGCCATTTGTAGCCGTCGATCTGATAATCGCGGAGCGTGGCTTGCAGGCCTGACGGCAACTGGGGGTCGAGTTGCTCAGCGCGTCCGAGTCGCGCCAAGCATTCGTGCCAATTTTTGGTCGCTTTGACCTCGATGTCGCCGTCGAGTAGGTCCCGGATCGCCGGCGCTGCGGTGGCATCCACGGCGAGCGACTTGCGGTTTTCGTAAGTCACATCGCGAAGCCGTTCGAGCCGTTTGCGGAGGTTTTCCGAAACCCTCGCCCATTGGCCGCTGGCGATGCGAACATAATCGCCCCGAATGTTCTCGGTATCAGAACCCTGCGGGAGGCTTTGCAGCAACTTGTCGAGCGGCATCGACCGCCCCCCGATATCACACTTGCCCGTGATCCCGAACCAATTCCGTTTGCTGGTGATATCGACTCGGACATTCTTGCTGGTCAGGTGACCGAGCACCGTCAAGGGCTTTTCGCCGCACTCGTCCCACAGGATTTCGACCTCATCGCCGAGCGACGGCAGCGATTCCACGAGCTTCAACCCGCTGGCGAAATCGCGAATCGACCCGTGCCAATGATCGGATGGCCGAGGGTCGATACCCAAATCGTCAGCCAGCCGAAGGCAGCGTTCGGTTTCGGCGGCGACGTTTCGCTGTCGCTGCACCGGTTCACCCGCGATCTTGTCGGGGCGGAGCGTCGAGTCACCGCCCGGTCGGAGCAACCGTCCGTCAGCGCTCCGCACCCGCAACCCATAATCGAGCGACCCGTCGACACGGGATCTCAATAACAAGGCAGGGCGAAACTCTTCATGCACGATCCTGCCGCCGACCTGCTCGGGTAGCCGGAGCGGTAGAACCGCTTGCAGACGCCGAGCCTTTTCGAATAACGACTCGGCGTGCTTGCTTTGGACCGGGGCAAGTTGGAGCAACGCCCGCAGGGGTTGAAACCCGCAGGCAGGCAAACGACCAAACAGGACCTGAGGCGTCTTCTGATCGATGTGGACGAGCGTCTCGTCAGTCGTAAACACAGGTCCCGCCAGGCGATCAGCCCCTTCCACGCGAAGAAAGAAACGCCACAAGCCGTTGTCTTCCATCAGTTCGAGATAGAACTCGCTGGATTTGACCAGACAAGGCTGATCGTTGCAGAGAACATGCGGGTGACCGACCAATCGCTGGATCGCCTCGATCGGATCGAGACTCCACGACAAATTGTACCCATAGCCCTCTTTGCGGACCGAGATCTCGTTGACGATCTCGCGATCCGCCGGTGTCAGCGGCAAATCGGCGTCTGTCTTGAGTCGTTCCAAAGCTAGCTTACGGCCTTGGGTGTACCCGGTGCCCCGTTTCTTTTGCTGCTGGAGCAGCGGACGCACCTCAAGCACCCCGCCATTCCCGCTCACCGTCCACGCGATCCGTTCCAGGGATACCTCAGCCAACGCCGGCAAACCCTCCGATTCGAGACGGGCCGCCGCCGGACGGCTCGAGGCGCGGACCAGGATGTCATCGAGGCGGGCGATCGCCAGTAAGCCTCGGTCAGGCCGGTACCGATCACGTGAAGGGGTGCCGGGAGTGAAATCGTCGCGGTTGATTCGAACGCTCAGCGGAGCGGTTTCATATTGCAACTGACGGCTGAGGAAGTAAAGAAACTGGGCGATGTGCATGCACGGGTGTTGGCCGTCAGAAGCCTCGCACGAGCATCCTGCGGGGGGCAGTTCGCCGCCGCAGTTGACAAAGATTTCAAAGGTTTCGTCGTCATATGTCCACCTGCCCTGGATCTCTCCGCACGCGTAGACGCGATCGATTCGGTAGGAAGCGTTGTCGTACCCCGCAATGCCCTGACATTCGTCCGGCAGCGATTCAACAATCTCCTCGACAGCCAACTCCCATTGTCCAGACTTGGGGATCTCGCGAGCGACCCTACGCGGTTCGTCTGGAATTGCCTCCAACA
Organism: Planctomycetaceae bacterium; assembly: GCA_007694185.1. Lineage (GTDB taxonomy): Bacteria > Planctomycetota > Planctomycetia > Pirellulales > Pirellulaceae > UBA6163. The sequence continues at coordinate 43,916 of RECD01000101.1, read as the reverse complement.
GATTCCCGAGGTTTGACGAGGTGAAATCGTCGAGATTCACATTCCCGCCGGCGAGCACCTTCCGCAGCCTGGCCGCGATGTTGCTGGGTAGAAAACCGCCGCCGTTGCTGCGACTCCCACGTCTTTTCCGGCCCATCCATCCCTCTTCCGATTCTTGGTTTGGCTTCAACGATCGCACTCCGTCGACCGAGCAGAGCAATTCGGCTGACCCGGCGGCGTCAATGTAACACGGTTGACTGTACCCGCCGATACCGTTTCGTAAGCCGCATTCAACTCGTCAGTTTTGGGAAGCCATTCCCTTTTCGATCCGGTCGCCGCGATGACCGAGCGACCGATGACCGATAAGTCACGGACAAGCAGTGACGTGGGATGCGTCCGCAGCCATCGCCCTCGGTAAGCCCGCCCAAAGTTGGGACGAAAAGTGGGTGCCACTTTCCGAAAAGTGGGTGGCACTTTCCGGAGGGAGGGCCGCGCCGCCATCGCCCTCGGGGCGTCCGAAAAGTGGGTGGCACCTTTCGGTGAAAAGTGGGTGGCACCTTTCGGAGGGGGAGGACCGGGCTTGCTTAGTTTTTGGGACAATTTAGGCGCCGGTCGATCACGGCGGAGACTTGCAGTTGCTCGGCGATCGGGGCGTGGCCGCGGACGATCACCGTCAGGAGCGGGAAGCCTGCGGCGGTCGCGGCCGACGGCAGATCGTGGAGCGAGACCGATAGCGGACGGAATCGTTCCGGTTCCGCGAGGGCGAGCCAGCCTTGCGGGTCGCGGGGCGGGTGGTCGTGGCGGGCATAGACGATCCGCTTGCAAGCTCGCAGGCCGGCCGGAACGAGCGACACGTCGCGGTCTCGCCAACCCACGCGTCCGTCGGCGGCAGCGGTCCGGAGCGCCCCCGCCCGTTCCGCATGTGCCGCGACATGCCAATCGATCAACGATGTCGGCGGCAGCGAACGGTACCCGGTGAGCAGTTCCATCGAAGCGGAGTAGCGGGGATTGATTTCGAGCAGGGTCAGCGAACCGTCGGGGGAGCGGATCAGGTCGACGTTGAACAGCCCGACAAGGCCGAACCTCGCGGCGATCCGGTTCCCGAGGTCGCTCAATCGCATTTGCGACAGCGGCCACTCGGCCCACCGCTCACCGCAGGGGCCGCAAGATCCGGCGTAAAGCCAGCGGTGGGCTGGCAGGTGGCGGTAGGTCAGCCCCGCAAAGACTCCCAACAGGCGGACTTCGAGTCGGCCGGCACGGTGGCGAGCGAAGTAATTGACACCGATGGACCGGCCGGCGACTCGTCGCTGCAACACATTCGGTTTCGCCTCAGCCACCGATGTGTTGGCCGTGAACGAAGTGGCCGAGGACGATTCGGCGGCAGCGCGAGCAAGCTCCGATGGGGATCGGTTCCTTCCCGACACCCGCATGACGCTCGTTAGCAACCGGATGTCCGCACCACCCGTGCGGCCGATCGGCTTGATCAGCCAGTTTTCTGGGTCTCGAATCGCGGCGAGATTCGCGGCGGTCAGCTCCCGGGTGATCGGGAACCCAATACCGGATTCGGCCGCGATCGATGCCAACAGGGCCGGATCTTGCAGTTCCCGGATCCGAGCGGCGGATGGGTACAAGACGCGGCTTGCCCAACCGGTCAGCCCGCGGCCGTCTCGGTGTTCCGGCCCACCGCCACTTATCCGAAGGGCTTGATCGCTAAAGGCTGCTGGGTGCGCGATCGCTGTGGGCGTCGTCCCGTCACTTGCTGACTTCCGCTCGGCTCGATACTCTTCCTGCGGCCAGGCAAACCCGCCGGTCGGAACGATCGGAGCCCCCGGGTCGCCCGGCAGGTTCGACCAGTCCGTCTGATCGTTCAGCGGTTCCCAGTGATCGCTTATCGCTCGCAAGTCGGCGTCACCGAAACGATCGAGTGAGATCACGCGATAACCGGCCGTAACGGCATCGAATGCCGCCGCTCTCACCGATCCGCCCATCAAAATGAGGGTCGGCCGAGGATCCGGATGCGGTTCAGAATAAGGCGAATTCAAGCGGAGGGGCTCATTCGGGCTGGTGGTGAAGACGGCGTCGGGAGGGCGGGTTCTTGCGTGAAGGGTCACGTTTGTTACCATCTGCGGCAGATTTGGTCAGCCGGATTCAAGCAGCAACCAACCCACTCCTCCACCCTCAACCCACGAGTTCTCGCAATGCAGTTCTACATCGGTGAAGCCCTGGCGGGCGACGGAAACGAAATCGCACACATCGACCTGATGATCGGCAGCAAAGACAGCCCGGTCGGTACCGCGTTCGCCAACGCCTTGTCGACCCAAAGCGAAGGCCACACGAACCTGTTGGCTGTGTTGGAGCCGAACAAGCCGGTCAAGCCTGCGACGGTCATGATCACCAAGGTCACGATGAAGTCGATGAAGCCGGTCATGCAGATGTTCGGACCGGCCCAGTACGCGGTCGCCAAAGCGGTCGCGGACAGCGTCGGCGAAGGGGTGATCCCGAAAGATCAGGCCGAGGACCTGCTGATCGTCTGTGGCGTCTTCATCCACCCGGCCGCCGAAAACGACCAGAAGATTTACGAGTACAACTACGACGCCACCAAGCAGGCGATCGCCAACGCGATGAAGGGCAGCCCTTCGGTCGACGACATGCTCGGTTTCAAGGACGCGGCTTCGCACCCGTTCAAGGGTTTCTGATCGGTCCGCATCGGATCTCGTGAGTGGGTCTCGCGGGCCGGCGACCCAGCCGTTTCGTGCCCGCCGGCCCACAACGAGAGGCCGATCGTGTCGCCGAAGATTTTGATCCAACTCGATACGGACACCGCCCCGAGTACCTTCGATGCCGTGGTGGCGGTCGATTCCGGAGTGGATCAACTGTTTCGCCACGGCGGTGTGACGCCTGACAACGTCACGCCGCTGGTTCATGGGGCGATGTTCACTCGAGGCGGGGCCGAATTGGCCTCGACCGCCCTGTTCGTCGGCGGCAGCGACGTCGCGGCCGCAGAGGCGGTTTTCCTGCGGGCTCGGGGCTGTTTCTTCGGCCCGGTTCGTGTTTCCGTGATGCTCGATGCCAACGGTTGCAACACGACCGCGGCGGCCGCGGTGATGTCGGCGGCGAAACATCTCGACCTGTCCGGTGCGGTGGTCGCCGTCTGGGCCGGCACCGGCCCGGTCGGCAGACGCGTCGCCGAAATGGCTGCGCTCGAAGGGGCGGAAGTCTGGTTGGTCTCGCGGACTCAAGCCAAAGCCGATGCGGCCTGTGAAGCGGTCCGCGAGCGGATCGGCGGGATCGCCGACGCGAAGGTTCGCGGTTTCCAAGCGGATGGGCCGGAGTCCGCCCGTCAAGCGCTCGCGGGCGCTCACGTGGTGATCGCCTGCGGCGCGGCAGGAGTCGAATTGATCGATGCCGAGACCTTGAAGTCGGCACCTCCTTCCTGCCGGGTCGCGATCGATCTGAACGCCGTCCCGCCCGTGGGGTTGGGAGGGATCGGTGTGACGGACAAGGCGGTCGAGCGGGATGGTCGGATTGTCTACGGCGCCATCGGTGTGGGCGGGTTGAAGATGAAGGTTCATCGCCGAGCGGTAGCAGAACTGTTCGCGGCGAACGACCGGGTACTCGACGCGGCCGAGATCCTCGCTTTGGCCAAGGCCTTGGTGAGTGCATGAGCGGCACCGCCGAGATGACGGACGAGCGTTGCTTGAGTGACCTTGGGGGTGTCGGCGACGTGCTGCGATCACTCGGCACCGGCTCGCTGATGCTGGTCGCCGATCGGGTCGCGTTTCAGGCTTCCGGCGCGCGCGACCGTCTGGCGCCGCTGCTCCGTGATATCCCGGTTGTGATGTTCGAAGACTTCGACCCCAACCCGAAGCTGGACCAGTTGCTCGTGGGGCTGGCGCGTTATCGATCAAGACCCACCGATGCGGTGTTGGCCGTCGGGGGTGGGACGGCCATCGACTTGGCGAAGTTGATCGCGTGGTCGGCTCCCCAGTCCGCTGACGTCCGTGAGTTAGTCTCCGGGAGGGCTCGAACGGACCGGCCGGCACTGCCGCTGCTGGCTGTACCGACGACGGCCGGCACCGGCAGTGAGGCGACTCAGTTCGCGGTCCTGTATGTCGACGGCATCAAGTGTTCGATCGACTCGCCCGAACTGTTGCCTCGGGCTTGCGTCCTCGACTCGGCGTTGACCGCCACGCTGCCCCCGAGCATCACCGCACACACCGGTCTGGACGCCCTCTGCCAAGGGATCGAATCGCTCTGGAGCGTCGCGGCGACCGATCGCAGCGTCGGCTACGCGGTCGAGGCGATCGGGTTGGCGTGGCATCATTTGGAGGCTGCGGTGCGGTGTCCGGATTCGGCCTCACGGGCCGCGATGTGCCGGGCCTCGCACTTGGCGGGGAGGGCGATCAATCTGACCCGCACCACCGCGCCGCACGCGATTTCGTACGCCTTCACCTCGGATCATGGCGTGCCACACGGTCAGGCCGTCGCGCTGACACTCGGCCCGTTGTTGGTTCACAACGCCGGCGTCACGGCGGCCGACAACCAGGACCCCCGCGGTGTGGAGTCGGTTCGCGCCCGGATCGCGATGATCCTCGACTTGCTCGATTGCGCCGATGCGGAGCAGGCGAGTCGTGAAATCGACAACTTCGTCCGCCGGCTCGGATGTGAAACCCGATTGAGCGGTTGGGGGATTTCGGACCGAGAGACCATCGAGCGGATCGCGGGAAAGGTCAACCCGCAGCGGTTGGGAAACAATCCGCGTCGGGTCACCCACGAGCAAATCGTCGACTTGCTAGAATCGATCGTCTGAGTCCCCTTCGGTACGCTCGCGAGAGGTTTTTCCCCGATGAATCGCTTGGTCAGGACGCCGGTTGATACGGTCGGGGGGACGTTCCCTCGCCACCCTGTTCGCGGGCTCTGCGACCGGCTGCGAAGCCGGTTTCCCGCTGTCATGTTCGCCGCATGGACCTGCCTGTGCGGGTCGACGGCTCCCACCGTAGCCGAGGAAAGTGTGAGTCCCGAGTCGCAGCCCAAGGTGTCTGACGTGAGCATGGAAGAAGACCCTTATCTCGGTTTAGAAGATGTCACGGGCGACGCGGCGCTCGACTGGGTCCGCGAGCGAAACGCGAAAACTCAAGCGATCTTCGACGAGGATTCCGAATTCGTCCGCCTGAAAGAGGACCTGTTGACGATCCTCGATTCGGACCAGCGGATCCCGTTCGTCGGCCGTTACGGGGAGTACTACTACAATTTCTGGCGAGACCGGCAGAACGTGCGGGGGTTGTGGCGTCGGACGACGCCAGCGGAGTACCGCAAGGAAAACCCACAGTGGGAGATCCTGCTCGACCTGGATGCCTTGGCCGCTGAGGAAGACGAGAACTGGGTTTGGGCAGGAGTCAGCCTGCTGCGGCCTAATTATGACCGGGCCTTGATCAGCGTTTCGCGGGGCGGTGCCGACGCCACGGTGGTCCGCGAGTTCGATATCGCGTCGCGGCGGTTCGTGGAGGGCGGCTTTGAAAAGCCTGAAGCGAAGGGGCGGATGAGTTGGATCGATCGGGATACGGTTTTCATCGCCACCGATTTCGGTGAAGGCTCGAAGACGATTTCCGGCTACCCGCGGATCGCGAAATTGTGGCGTCGGGGCACGCCCATGGCGGAGGCGACCACGGTCTACGAGGGGCTGCCGGAGGACATGTACATCTCCGCCGTTCATGACAATTCGCCCGGTTTCGAGCGCAACTTCTTGCGGCGGACGATCGCCTTCTACAACGATGAGCTTTATCTGATCGACGACGATCTGAAGCTGACCAAGATCGACGCCCCGAATTCCGCCAACAAGGACGTCTTCCGAGAATACCTGTTGCTGGAACTCCGCGAACCCTGGCAGGTCGGTCAGCGGGAATACGCGGCGGGGTCACTGTTGGTCACCCGGTTCGACGATTTCCTCGCCGGCAAACGTGATTTCGATGTCGCCTTCGAACCGACCGAAACGACTTCCTTGGCCGGGTATTCGCCGACCCGCAATCACCTGTTGATCAATATCCTCGATGACGTCAAGAACCGGATCGAGGTCTTGACTCGGGATGAATCGGGTTGGCGTCGTGAACCGTTGGTCGGCGCCCCGTCGCTGGGCACGGTCAGCGTGTCGGCCGTCGACGCGGACGAATCCGACGAGTACTTCATGACCACCAGCGGTTATCTCACGCCGACGACGTTGTCGCTGGGGACGGTGGGAGTGGAGCCGGAGGTATTGAAGCGATTGCCGGATCAGTTCGATGCGACGGGTTTGCAGGTCACTCAGCACTTCGCTACCAGTGACGACGGCACGCGGGTTCCTTATTTCATGGTCGCTCGCGAGGGGTTGGAACTGGACGGCGACAACCCGACCCTGTTGTACGGATACGGCGGTTTCGAAATCTCGTTGACACCCGGTTACAACCCGACAGTCGGCAGAGGTTGGTTGGCCGCGGGCGGGGTCTACGTCGTCGCGAACATCCGTGGGGGCGGCGAGTATGGCCCCCGCTGGCACCAGGCGGCTCTGCGGGCCGAAAGGTTGCGCGCTTATGAAGACTTCGCGGCCGTCGCCCGCGACCTGATCGCACGGGGTGTCACTTCGGTTCGTCGCTTGGGGATTCAAGGGGGATCCAACGGCGGGTTGCTCGTCGGCAACATGGTCACCCGTTATCCCGAACTGTTCACCGCGGCGGTCTGTCAGGTCCCGCTGTTGGACATGAAACGCTATCACCTGCTGTTGGCCGGCGCCAGTTGGGTCGCGGAGTACGGCGACCCGGACAAACCGGGCGAATGGGATTTCATCCGGACTTATTCCCCGTATCAAAACTTCGATCCGGCTGGGAAATACCCGTCGGTGTTGTTCACCACATCGACGCGAGATGACCGGGTTCATCCGGGGCATGCCCGGAAGATGATGGCCAAGATGGAGACAGCTGGTCAGGATGTTTTGTATTACGAAAACATCGAAGGCGGTCACGGCGGCGCGGCCAACAATAGCCAGCGGGCCTACATGACGGCATTGGCCTATCATTACTTGAGGTCACGGCTATTCGACTCAAACGAAAAGTGAGTCGCGGCCGAGCGGACGCGAGCCGGTCAGATCCACACCGCGTGAAGTTCAACGGCCTGGCGGCTCGGGAAAACCGAGTTCTTTCAGCGTTCGATCCGGATCGCTCGCTTGGCCGGCACGGCGTTTCGTTGCCGGTTCACGCCCGACCATTCGCTTGAACCAGTTCAGCATCATTTGCAGGGGGACCCGCCTCAGGTGGCCCTGTTTGGACGCTTGCAACGTCGCGTGAGAATCGAGGTCGACCGCCGTCAGCCAGCCGTCGCCAAAGCAATACGTATCGACGCAAACGAGGTGGCCCAGGTTCAGCACCTCACCGTCCGGTTGGGGTGTATGGCCGACGTAAGCCCGTTTGCCGCTGCGATGCGGGCCCGGCCAAATCTGGGGATGGTTCCAGTAGCGGACCGCGTCATCGGTGTGCTCGATCGCGCACTGCGGCAGGTAGCCCGCATGGATAAAAATTTCCCGCTCGGTTTCGTGATGACGATGCAGCGATTGCAGGAACTGGACGTGTGAATCGGGGACGCGATCTAAGTTGCCGCCGTAATTGGCGATCGTGGTGTGTCCCCCGCAGCGAATCCAGACATCGGGACCAAGTCCGCCGAACAACACTCCCATCATCATCAGCTCATGGTTGCCGCGGAGCGGGACGACGCGGGTGTAGCCGGCCAAATCGATGACCAGATCGAGAACGCCCCGTGAATCGGGGCCACGATCGATGAAGTCGCCTAAAAAAATGAGCGTGTCGTCACGCTCCGGCGAGATCTCGTCCACCAGGGCCCGGAGGGCTTTGCTGCAGCCGTGGACATCGCCGATCACGTACCGTCGCATCACTCAATTCCACTGAGGGTCGTCGCCCAGCGGGGCGCGGACGATGTCACCGAGGATTTCACGCCCCAAGCGTTTAACGAGTTCCTCCCAGACGGTCTCGGTATCGGCGAAGATCAACTCCCATTCGGGTGGCCCGACCAACCAACCGCCCTGCTCCAGTTCGCGATCGAGCTGACCGACGCCCCAGCCGCTGTATCCGGCGATGAACTTGACTCGAATGTCGGTACGATCGGCCAGTGCCATCAATTGGTCTTCGTCGGCCGTGAGCCAGAGCGGGCTGGTCCCCGCCAAGTCGTCCGGCGGCGAATCGACGTCGCCGCGAAGGCAATCGGGGCCGCAGGGTTCGCCAAGCCCCGGCAGGGTGTGCAACGCCATCAGGGGGCCCTCGACGGGGCCGCCGACGTGAATCGAATCCGACCGCGCAGGTTCGTGGCCCAAGCGGTCCGCGAAGGCCGGCCCCAGGGACTGCGTTGTGGGGCGATTCAGCACCAGGCCGAAGGCGCCCTCTTCGTCATGTCGAATCAGGTAGATCACCGATCGAAAAAAATTTTCGTCGGTCAGGTAGGGAGACGCCACCAACATTCGACCGGCGATTCGGGGCATGACTCGATCACAAGGGTTGAGGTTGGGAGCCGGGCCAGTTGTCACGCCACAAACAACCTGCCCAGGATAATCCGACACCAAAACCGACCAACAGGTTGGTCTCGCCGGCGGGCAAATCGCCACGTTTCCGCAACCGATCGATCAAGATCGGCAGCGTGCAGGAAACGGTGTTGCCGACGTCTTCCATGTCGATCGGCATTCGCGTCTCGTCAACACCCATCCGCTGGGCCATCTGTTGCAGCATCTTGCGGGTCGCTTGATGCATCAGGAACCGATGAATCTGCGGCTGGGTCAACTGCTGCTTGGCAAGAATTTCGTCGATCAAGCGAGGGATCGCCTCGACGGTGAAATTGATCAGGCTGGGTCCGTCCATGTACAAGCGGCTGTTCCACCGTTTCCGGTGTCGGGGGCGGATCGCGTCGGCTGCCGGTCGGGCCCCGCCATCGCTGACCAACAACGTATCCGCACCGCTGCCGTCGGTGCCGAACTGGAACCCCCACAGGCTCGGTTCGGAGTGAGCCGTGAGCAGGGTCGCCGCCGCCGCATCTCCGAAGATCGTCCGCAGGCTGCGATCGTCCGGGTCGATGTACTTGCTGTAGGTTTCGGCGGTCAGTAGCAACACTTGGCGAGCGGCCCCGGAACGGATCAGGCCGTCAGCCAACGCCAAACCGTAGACATAGCCGCTGCAACCGAGGTTGAAATCGAGCGCGCCGCAGTTCACGGACAGCCCCAACCGATCCTGCAACAGGCAGCTCGTCGTCGGCAGGGGGTAATCGGGGGTTTGCGTGCAAAACAGCACGAAATCGATCGACGACCGATCGATCCTGTGGGTGGCAAACAGTTTTTCGGCCGCCTGAAAAGCCAAATCACTTGCCGTTTCCCCCTCGGCGGCGATCGGCCGCTGCAGGATACCGGTCTTTTCCGCGATCTGGTCCAGATCCCAATCGGGATGCTCCCTTCGCAAGTCTTCATTCGTCTCGATCCGCTCCGGCAAATGAATCGCGATCGGACCGATCAGAGCGTGGGACACGGCGGCTAGGGGGTGCGGAGTGAATCGGCTGTCAGACGTCACGACGGAAAGTCGAAGCGTACCAAGCGGGGCGGGTGGGGGGCAACCGCCCCCGCGATGCGGCGGGGGGGTTCGTCGCTGCCGGCGGACGGCGGACTTCGTGCCGGCGAGGCGACGGCAAACGCCGTATCAGCTCAGCGGTTTCGTCCCGACAGGTTCCACCTGGCTATCCCCGACAGGCTCGATTCCGGTGAAATGGCTCAGCCCCTCCCAAACGCCCGCCGTGGCGAGTCCGGACGCATGGTAGAACCGGTCGGAGGTGCCGGCCGAATCGTGGTGGCGACGGACCCGCTCTGCCAAAGCCGGATCGGCGTTGCCGACCAGCACCGCGCGGTAGCCCGCGGTCAGCGCGGCGAAGTCATTCCCGGAATCGCCTGCGAAAATGATCGTCTCGGCCGGGTGGCCTTGTCTCTCCGCCCACCAGCGGATCGCGGCCGCCTTGTCCACTCCGATCGGCAGCAGGTCGATCAGGCCGTCGTTCGTGAACGGATCGATGCTCGCCACGACGCGGTACCGAACCGATCGCTCGACCAACCGTCTTCTAAGGTCTTCTCCGAGCCGCTCGACTTCGCCGGCGTCGCAATAAAAGCTCAACTTGTGAAGGCCTTGTTTCTCCGATTCCTGCAACACCAAACCGTCCAAATCGTCGACCTCGCAGCGAACCTCGGCAGCCCGCAGGTCGCCGGCGATCCGGTCCAGATGGTTGACATAAGCCTCCATCACCCGATAGGCTCCATCGGGTCGTCGCTGCAGGACGGTCGTGCCAACATCCCCGATGATCCAATCGGGAACCGGCAGTGACTCCCGGCGAATCACCTCGAGGATGCTGGCCAGATGGCGTCCGGTAACGAAGAGGATCTCCAGGCTGCCGGCGTCGACCAGTTGTTGCAGCCGTCGCAGGGCTGAGCGTTGAAGTCGGCTCGACTCTTCGCCGATCGGATGGCCCGAATTCACCGTGTTTTCGGGGGTTTCCGACGGCTCCTGCGGAGGCAGCGGGATCAGCGTTCCGTCCAGATCGGTCGCCAAGATTGGTGCCATGATCGATGATCGGGCAGTGCGGGTTTCAACCATGACTTACTCCGTGATCGTCTCCGACCGGTTAACAGCCCCTCGGAGGGTCCGTTCTCGCCAAGCACGGGCGGGAGGATTCGATCGCGGGGACATCGAGTTGCATTGTGAGTTTCAGTTCGACCCTTCGTCCGCTGATCGCGGGTGAAGTCTTATTCGATTGTTTTCCGGACCGCAGGGTGCTCGGCGGGGCTCCCTTCAACGTTGCCTGGAACCTGCGTGGCCTCGGCAGCCATCCGCTGATGGTCTCGGCCGTCGGCCAAGACGAGGCGGGCGAAGAGGTCATCGAGGCGATGCGCCGCTGGGGCCTGGACGGGTCAGCTTTGCAGGTTCTGCCCGATCACACCACCGGTCGGGTCGACATCGAATTGTCGGGAGGCGAACCGAGTTATCGCTTCTGGGACGACGTCGCTTACGACCACATTCGGGTGACCGACGCGGTTGAGGCGGGCTCACCTTGGGGGATTTTTTATCACGGCAGCCTGGCGCTGCGTGGGGAGGAATCGCGGCGGACGATCTTCGGTTTGGCCGACCGGCTCGATTGCCCAAGGTTTGTCGACATCAACCTGCGGCCTCCGCATTTTGACCCGGACTGGACCGAGCCGATACTCCGCAATGCCGGTCACGTGAAATTGAACCTGGCCGAACTGGTCGAGTTGGCGGAGAACGCCGGCTTGGCCTCGGCCGAGACGGTAACCGCTGCCCCTGCGGACGACGCTGCCGAGGGGGACGAAACGCTCCGGTGGCAGCCCTACCGTGGTTTAGCGGAAGAGCTGCGGGAGCGGTTTGAAATCAACAACCTGTGGATCACCGCGGGTAAGCTGGGGGCGGCTTGGAGTGGGGGAGACGCGAAATGGGAGGCCGTGCCTGTGACCCCGGTCCCGCAAATGCTCGATACGGTCGGCGCGGGAGACGCCTTCGCCGCCAAAATCATCCGGGGACTCTCGACAGAGAAGTCACCACGAGAACTGCTGAGGGAAGCGGCGGCGTTCGCCGCTCGCGTCTGTGGCATTCGCGGCGCGATCTCCGTGGACCCTGATTTTTATGCTCAAACGGAGAACCGTCATGACCGCTAAACCGACGCAGCTCAGAATCGCCTTGATCAGCCTGCACGGTTTGATCCGTGGCCACGAACCGGAATTGGGACGGGATGCCGATACCGGCGGTCAAGTCAAATACGTCCTGGAATTGGCCCGGGAACTGGGTCGTCGCGAACAGGTCGAACGGGTGGACCTGATCACCCGCCAGATCGTCGACCCGCGGGTCGGCCCCGAGTACGCACAGGTCGAGGAATCGATCGGGCCGAAAGCCAGAATCATCCGCTTGCCCTTCGGGCCCCGTCGCTACTTGCGGAAAGAGGCGCTCTGGCCCTATTTGGAATTGTTCGTCGACCAGTGCCTGATGCACTTCCGCCGATACGGCATCCCGCACGTGCTGCACGGCCACTATGCCGACGCCGGGTACGCCGGCGCCCAATTGGCTCGGCTGCTGCAAATCCCGTACGTCTTCACCGGCCACTCGCTGGGACGGGTGAAGCGGGAGCGGCTGATGGTCGCGAAGGAGAGCGACCCACAAACGCTCGAACATACCTATCAGTTTTCGGCACGGAACGAGGCCGAAGAGATCTCTTTGGAGACCGCGTCGCTGGTGATCACCAGCACGTCGCAAGAGGTAAAGGATCAGTACGAGAAGTACGAGCATTACCAGCCCGATCGGATGGAAGTGATCCCGCCCGGTGTCGAACTAGGGGCCTTTCGGCCGCCGGATGCGGACGGGCCGGCGCCGCCGATCGCCGAGCGATTGGAACCGTTCCTGCGTGATCCGAGCAAGCCGATAATCCTGGCGGTCGCCAGGCCCGATAGCCGCAAGAACTTCGAGACGTTGGTCGAGGTTTACGGTGGCTCTAAGAAGCTCCGGGAATTGGCAAACCTGGTGCTGGTGATGGGCCAGCGGGACGACTTGCGGGAATTGTCTGCCGGCGGCCGCCGCGTGCTGCTGAACGTCTTGACGCTGATCGACGTGCATGACCTGTACGGCCAAGTGGCCTACCCCAAGTCTCACCAATCGGGCGACATCTCGGAACTCTACCGCTGGGCGGCCAAGCTCCGTGGCGTGTTCATCAACCCGGCGCTCACGGAACCGTTCGGGCTGACGCTGCTGGAGTCGGGCGCCAGCGGCTTGCCGGTCATCGCCACGGCGGATGGCGGCCCGGTCGACATCATCGGCAATTGCCAAAACGGCCTGCTGGTCGACCCGCTCGATCATTCCGCGATGGAACATGCGTTGTTGCGCATGCTCACCGAACCGGAGTCCTGGGACACCTGGGCCCACAACGGGGTCGAGGGGGTGACGCGGCACTACAGTTGGCAGCATCACGTCGACCGCTACCTGCGAGACGTCGGCGAGATCGTGGAAGAAAGCGCCGCTTCCCCGTGGGAGGATCGTCGCCAACCGCGGCGGTTGCCCGATTTCGATCGGTTGATCATTTGCGATTTGGACAACACCTTGGAGGGGGACGACCAGGCGTTGCAGGAATTCATCGAGATGCTTCAGGATGCAGGTCGAAATGTCGGTTTCGGGATCGCCACGGGGCGCCGGTTGGACGACGTGATGGAATGGCTCGAGCGGCGGAACATGCCGCGACCGGACGTGCTCGCGACCGCCGTCGGAACGGAGCTGTATTACGGCAAGGACCTTCGTCCCGACTTCGGTTGGAAACGCCAGATCTCGGCGTACTGGCGGCCGGACGAGATCCGCAAGGTTCTCGACCCGCTGCCTGGCTTCACGCGGCAGGAGGACCACGAGCAGACGGAGTTCAAGGTCAGCTACCAAATCGACCCTGAACTCGCCCCCCCCGTTCAGCGGATTCGGCGTCTGCTCCGCGAGGCCGGATTGCGGGTCAAAGTGATTTTTTCGCTGGGTATGTTCCTCGATATCGTTCCGATCCGTGCTGGCAGTGACCTGTCGATCCGCTATTTGGCCTACCGCTGGGGGTTCGAGCCCGAGCAATTGCTGATCGCCGGCGATTCTGGCAACGACGAGGGGATGCTGAAAGGGCGCACGCTTGGTGTGGTGGTAGGGAATTACAGCCCTGAACTCGAAAAACTCCGTAAATCCCCCCGGGTTTATTTCGCGGAAGGGCACCACGCGCGGGGTATCCTAGAGGGAATCGAATACTATAACTTCTTGGGGAATGTTCGGATTCCCAATGATTCCGCGGAGTGATTTTCGGCGTGTTGCGTGTTTCGAACTATTCCGTTTCCGCCCCCGCGGGCTCACCCCAGTACGACGCGCAGGTCAGCCTCAAGCGGCTGTTGCCGCGGCTCGTCCAGTTCTGGGAAACCGAGGGGGTTGAAGCAGACGTCAGCGACCCCTTCGAAGAGCAGTTGGTCCAGCAGTGGCCGCGGCTGTTTCGCCTGCTGCGACAACTCTACGGCCAGCGATACGATTTTTTCTATCATTTGGAACAGATCCTGCTAACGGCCGCCCGCGGCTGGGTTCGGCGAGATGAAGGGTTGCGGCAGGTCGACGCGCGGCGGATCAACGAACCGGATTGGTTTCAGTCCCAGAACATCGTTGGCGGCGCGCTGTACGTCGATCTGTTCAGCGAGAACCTCGGCCAGCTCCGCGAGCACATCCAGTACTTCCAGAATCTGGGGCTGACCTACCTGCACCTGATGCCGCTGTTTGCCGTCCGGCCCGGGGACAGCGATGGCGGGTACGCGATCAGCAATTATCGCAGCGTCGATCCGCGGCTGGGGACGATCGAAGACCTGAGGTTGCTGGCGGCCGAACTCCGCGAGGCCGGCATCCTGCTGGTGCTCGATTTCGTCTTCAATCACACCGCGGACGATCACCAGTGGGCCCGCGAGGCGTTGGCGGGCGACCCGGAATACCAGGAGTTTTATTACCTGTTTCCGGACCGCGAGATCCCCGACGCCTACGAGCGAACGCTGCGGGAAATCTTCCCTTCGGTTCGCCGTGGCAATTTCACTTGGCATGACGGCTTGAGCCGTTGGGTCTGGACGACCTTCAACAACTTCCAGTGGGACCTGAACTACGCCAACCCGGCGGTATTCCGTGCGATGTTGGCCGAGATGTTGTTCATCGCCAATACGGGCGTCGACGTGCTGCGACTGGACGCCGCCGCGTTTTTGTGGAAACGGATGGGGACTTCCTGTGAAAACCTCCCCGAAGCCCACTGGGTGATCCAGGCCTTCAACGCGTTGGCGAGGATCGCGGCGCCCGCGTTGGTCTTCAAAAGCGAAGCGATCGTCCACCCCGACGAGGTCGTCCGGTTCATCAGCCCGGAGGAATGCCAGCTCTCCTACAACCCGACGCTGATGGCGCTCTGCTGGGAATCGTTGGCGACCCGAGACACCAAACTGCTCGTCCGTTCGCTCAGCCACCGGCACCCGCTGCCGCCGCAGACGAGTTGGGTGAATTACCTGCGGTGTCATGATGACATCGGCTGGACGTTTGATGACGCCGACGCGGCGGCGGTCGGTATCGAGGCCTACGGCCACCGACAATTCCTCAATCGGTTTTACACCGGCGAGTTCCCCGGCTCGTTCGCTCGCGGGATCCCCTTCCAGCACAACCACCAGACGGGGGACATGCGGATCAGCGGCACGATGGCGTCGCTGGCAGGTCTCGAAAAGGCGATCGACGAACAGGATGAGCAACAGATCGACTTGGCCGTCCGCCGGATGTTGCTGCTGCACTCGTTGACGCTCAGCATCGGCGGCGTGCCGCTGCTGTACCTCGGCGAGGAATGGGGGACGATCAACGATTACGACTTCGTCAAGGATCCGGCCAAGGTCAGCGATTCCCGCTGGGTTCACCGCCCCAAGATGCGTTGGGAATGGCTCGATCCGGCCCGTGAGGACGCGGCCCTAAGGCACCGGATCTTCGAGTCGCTGCGGAAGCTGATCCGCCTGCGTCGTTCTCAGGCCGCGTTGGCGGGCAACCGGATGGAACTGTTCCCCACCGACTGCCCCGCGGTGCTCGGCTATGTCCGCCAGCACGAAGGCAGCCGGTTGGTGGTGCTGGCTAATTTTTCCGAAAGTGAATTCGAGGTCCCGGCCAACCGACTCCGGACCGCGGGCTTAGGCAGGTTCTTTCAAGATCTGATCACGGAAGAAACGATCAGCACCTCCCACCCCGTTCAATTGCAGCCCTATCAGGCCATGTGGCTGACCCGCGTCTGAGCGACCGGTTAAACTGGTGTTCCGTGGTCGGATGCCGAGATTGCGTTGGTTGAGCCTTCGGGTGCATGCCAGCGCCGCTCGCCGATCGGTTTACCGGCCTGCTCTGTTTCCATCCCGTCGCGGAGAACCTGCCGATGTGCTTGATCGTCCACCGGTCGCCCGTTGCCCGAACGTCTCGATCCCGGCTGCCCGAGGTTCTGCTGACGCTGGCCATCGCCGCGGTCACTTTGTCGCCGATGCCGGCCGCGGCCCAGTGGGCGGAGGTGATCGAGACGGACGATGCGATTCGGATCGAGACGGATTTGCTGGAAGCGGTGATCCCGAAGCGGAACCCGAAGCATTGGATGACGGGGATCGAGAAAGGGTCCTTCCGAGACAAGTCGACCGGCTTCCGCGAAGTGGGGGATGGCCTGATGGTCATCGACTGGTTGATGGAACCGGGCAGCGACGCGGAGTGGGGCGACGAGATCATCGCCCCCGACGGCAACGGCGTCGGGCGATACGTATGGTACGAGAACGAGGTCGATCCGGATCGACGCGAATACGCGCTGTTGGCCCACGGGTCGAGCCATCGCAAACGGATGATCGAAGGCCCGCAGCTCTGCCATCGGATGAAACCGGTCTCGCCCGAGGTGATTCGTGGAGACGACTTCGTCGCCGTCAAAACGTCCTATCGGTTCGAGTACGCCGCCCCCGGTCGGAATCCCGGCTCACGCTGGACGCAGTGGGTGGTGTTTCCTCGTGGCGAGCGGTACTTCGTCCTGATGGACCGGATCGACAGCGTCAACGATTCGCCCGAGATGTTCCTTCGCAATGACACACCCGGCTGTGTCCGACACGACCGCGGCGACACGTTCAGCGAAATCTACCTCAGCTACCTGGGCGGGCCCAACGGGGTACGCATCCCGGCTGAGGAGTTTTTTCAGCCGTTCCCACCGGATCGCAAGTTCGGCTACCGCCGCGACCAAAACCGCATCCCGGAACGCTTTCTGCGCGGTTATCGGCTGCGTGATCCCGAGACCGGTCGTGACGGGCCGTGGTTGGCGGGGTTAACCCTGGAACCGTCGGTCGTCTACGAAGCGTGGTGCAGCCAACGGCCGGGGAACATCATCGTGCTGATCGAAGAGGTCCACGGGCGACCGGTCAAGGCGGGCGAATCGTTCAGCGCCGCCCACATCGTCGGCTTTTTCGATTCGGTCGAAGAGATGGAAGCGACCTACGATCGGCATCGCGGCAACACCGCGCTGGTCGTGGATGACAGCGGTTGGCGGTTGACGAAGTGAACGTCGGCACGCTCGGTCCCCGGATTGGGCACGGCACCTTCGACTTCAGCGGGTCCACCGATCGAGCCAACCCGGGCGGCGGGCGGCTTGACGAGAGGGGGCATTCGGCGCGGCGATGCCGGGCAGCAACTTCTCGAGCGTGCCGCCGACGGCTTCCATCCCGATCCGATCGATCTGAGGGTTCGCCAACGAGCCGCTGACGTTGATCGTCCACAGCGTGTAGCGATCCTGACCGAAGGGGCTGGTCACATAGCTCCAGACGTTGTGAGGGCTGACCTTCGTGTTGAACGATAGGTTGACCTCCTGAGATCGGTTCATCGTCCCGGAACCGTCCAAGGCGATCAGGTCTCCCCATAGTTTCAATTCATTGAAGGTCACCTGATTCCCGTACACGGAGAACCTCGCGTTGCCGTCGGTGAAGGCGACGGCTTCGGAAGGCTTGACTCGCAACAGGTTGAAGACGCTGATCAAGAATGGCAATTGGTACAGGTTGGCCTGTGACAGCCTCGCGCTGCCGGCACCTTTCAGCAAGTGAGCCGCGCCGACCGCCCCTTCCAACCGCACCTGACCCTCCGCCTTCCCAACCACGCTGCTGTCGGCCTGGCCCAATTCCCGCAACAGCGTCCTGACATCGGCATCGGCGATCGCCACGAGCACATCGAACGAGCCGTCGTTCAGCAACACCTCACCCGACAACGACGCCGTACCGCCGTACACCTTCCCGAAGAGTGGCCGGCCTCGGGTGGTCATCCAATCGGCTCCGACAGATCCGCCGGATGTGCGAGGCGAGTTGTCCGGAGGCGGGATCGCGTCTCCGAGCAGTAGCAACCCATTCCGGATCACGTAGGGGCCGCGGATGGTCGTGATCTGTTGCGACCCGATGTGCATCGAGTCGATGCTGACCAGCCCTTCGGCATAAGCGGAGGAGGCGTCTTGGGAGCCGCGCATCGTGATTTCGCCACGCAGGTCCCGCACGGGGCCGACGTCGCCGATCCGGTTCCCCTCCAATTGCAGGATCATGTCCCAGTCGAAGGCCGGATCCAGGTACTGCGCGTCCGGCAACCAAACGCCGACTCGTCCGCGTGCGCTGAGCGGCCCGCGCAACTGCAACCGTTGGAAACCGCCCCGAACCTGGGCCGGCAACGAACCGATCAATTCGGTATCCGGGTGCAGGCGGCTGCCGCTGTGGATGTTCAGATCCATCCGCCAACGCCCCGACTCATTCCGCTGACATTGCCCCGTCGCCGAGATCCGGGTCGAGTCGTGGCGACCGTCGAGTGAATCGATCCAGACCATGTCGCCGTCGTATCGCATCGCCCCCTCGACCAGGTCGATCCGGTAGGGGATGTCGACCGGTCGGAGGCTGATCGTGCGGTTGTCGATCGTCGGCTTGGCCGCCTGGCGGGCCGAAATCAGGATTCGCGGCTCTTCCCACGCCTCGACGTGTTCCACGGTGACCTCTGCTTGATCCAGCACCCCGGTCGGCGACAGGTTATCCCAGATCGCGCGAGAATCGGGGGTGAGCGCGGCTCGCAGCGCCTCGTCGAGCGGCAGGTCGCGGGCCTGAAACCGAAGCGCCAGCCGCCAACCGTCGTTGCCACCCACGGCATTTTCCGGATTTGGGGTGGTGGCTGCGGCGGATACGGACGCTGCGGGCGCACGCTCGGCCGAGGCCGAGTTCGCTTGCGACGGCGGTTCTGATCGCTCGGCCACATCGAGGAAGTAACCCTCACAGAGGATCTTCGCGTTGTCGCTGTTGCCAGCTTGGAAACCGATCAGTCGCGTGATTTCATTTTGGACAAGGATCTGGCCGCGGACATCGTACAGCGGATAGGGAAAGCCCTCGTAACGGAGTGTCCCGCCACTGACCTTCAGATCGATCGAATGACGCTTCTTACCAGCTGCATCGCGGTCCCACCTGGCGGCCGCCAAGTGGATCTGGCCACCGGGGGAAAGGGAGCGGACGAACCGCTCCAGTCCCGATTCCGGCTTGTCTCGCCCCGTCAACGCGGCGATCAACGACGCGTCGATCGTGACGGGGCCGTCGCAGGCGAGTTCCAGCCAATTGGAACGGCTGGCGGCTCCCTCCTTATGGTCGAACGCGACATTCAAACTCCGTCCGCCGATCCGACCGACCAACCCGTCGCTGCTGGCTCCTGTCTCGTCAAACTCGACGGTACCGGTCAACTGAGCGATCGGATAGGGGAAATCCGCCCATTCGACATCGACCCCGAGCAGGCGAGTTTCGCCCCAGGACGACCAGCGGCCGGCACTTCGCTCCCAGTCCACGTCGACGTCCAACTGGCCCTGAGGACGCAGGTCCTGCCAAACGGCGCCGACACGCCCCGGCATTTTCTCAGCCAAGGCCGCGTTGATCAGCAGCCCGTCGGCTTGCAGCTTGCCGCGCCAATCGGCTTGGCTCGACCAGGAATCGGCCGTCGCTGACAATCGCAATTCCGCTTCTCCCAAACGGGCCGCGGCGTTCAGAATGTCGATGCCGCCAGGATGCAAAGCAAATTGACCGCGAAGCCGCTCCAGCGGCTGGGGCAACCACTCATGTTCCAGGCGACCGTCCCGGACCAATCCGTCAACGGAGAATCGCCAATCGCCGTTCCCCCGCCCCGCCGTCGACGCGATCCCGAGTCCTCGCAAGGGACCATCGGGAAGGGCCTGCGAACCTCCGAAGCTCCCTTCGAATTCGTAACGCAGGTCCGCCAACAGGCTGACTCGCTGCAAATCCGACCACCGTTCCGCAAGCCCGCGCGGCAAGCGGGCAGCAACGACGGGATCCATCCGCACGCCATTCGCCTGGCCCGCCACACGGAGTCGCCCGCCGGATACGTCGCCGGACAACGTGACCGAATCGATGAACGGGGCGGCCGCCTGAACCTCAAAACGGAACTCGAAAGACCGTTCTTCGCCATCCCTCGAGGATGCCGCGGTCGTTTTCTCGCCACTTGGGTCCGCCGTCCTGTCAGCCACGGATAACGCGTCCGGCGTTGGGTTTGAGCCGAGCAGGTCGAGTACCGCGTCGATCTGGTCGATTTCAAGCGGTCGCTGTTCCAGCCGGTCATCTCGATGGACCCGCAGTCTCCCCGACCGGATCTCGATCCGTAGGTCTTCGTCATCCATCCGGAGCGGCGGCCAGAGCCATTCGGCGGACCAACGGCCATCCGCCCCCTGCCACAGGTCGGCCACGACGTCCGATGCGATCACCTTGTCGGGACGGATCGGAGGCTTGCCCTCGCGCAATCGATCCAGCTCGATTCTGCCGAGCACCTCCAGTCGGCCGACCTGAAGGACCGGAAGCGATTTCTGTCCGAATCGCTGTGGGATCGTCCGAAGTTCGATCCCCTGCAGTGTCAGCGTCCCGTTCGTGCCGATCCTTCCCGAACCGATGCGGACTTCCAGGTGTGGGTAATGAGCCCGAAGTTGGGTCACCAATTCCCGCCGAATCTGCTCCCCGACCGTCTGAGGCGCGAGAAAATAGCCGAGCACGATGGCGTTTCCGACCGCCAGGGCGATCAGAAAACGCCACGGACGTTTGGGCGGGCGCTGCGGTTGCGTGGCATCCATGCCGCGAGGTTCGTGCTGGGGCCGGACGGACAGACCCGGCCGGGCGTCCCCGCACGGGTGATTCGCCAACCTTAGCGGTCAGGTCAACCGCCAAGCCAGCCCAAAAACTCGAAGTACCGATAGATCCAAGGATGCCGCCAGGGCGAGTCGAGGGCGGTAGCGGCCGAAAAAATACTCAGACCCACCAATCCCAGCAGCAGCATGCCGCGGCAACTTCCCGGACTGAATCGCCCCAACCGATCGGCTGCCGGCAGCGCCAACCAAAACCACAGCGGGGTGAACCACAGCAGCCAGCGAAAACAGCAACTGACGCCTCCATAATTGCGGTCGATCAACGGTCGGCTGATGTAAAAGGCGAAACAAACCAGCGTCGCCGCCACGATCGCGGCCAACAGCAGACGGTCGGACGCCAAGGGATCGCCCCGAAAACGCAGCCAGACGCCCCACGGCAGCAATAACCAGAACGGCGTCAACGAGAAAATTCCGTGATGCCCGAGCGTCGCATGGAAGGCGTAAATCGTTCGCGAGGCCTCCCCACGATCGACACCCTTGCGAGGCGTGGTCCAGTAGCTGCCGGGGTAGTCGTACCAATGGTTCCACTGCCGGATTTCCCACCAATCGGCTGCCTTGCCATCGCCGACCGAATTTGCATCGTCAGACGCTCGCGAGACCAACGCGAACCGCTGATCACCATCCCCCAACTCGATGATCCAGCGATCAGGCGACTCGGTCGAAAGCAGCTGCGGTTCCGAATCACGGTGCAACGGATGGACAAGGCCCGAGGCCCGCAGCAGCTCCGCGATCGACTGGGTGGTCTGCGGGGCGATCGTCCCGTCGGTTGCTTGTGGCAGCCGAGCGACTCGATCGATCACCCGCCCGTCCGTCCGATGGAGGTACGGTGGAAGCAGGCTGGCGTGAGCCAACCAGTTCGTCCCGAAGAAGGCGATCAGGACGATCGCCACCCCGACCGGAAAGCCGATCAAGGTGGAGCGGCGATCCTTCAGATAGAACAGGATCGCCCAAAATAGGAGCATGATCAGCGCAGGCAACTCGCAGGTGACGGCGAAGGCGGCAGCCATCCCGGCGAAGCAGGCCCCCGCGATCCCGGGGCGTGAAACGTAGATCGCCAACGCCACCGCGGTGGCCGCCGCACCCGGCAGATGGTTCCCTAAACTGATCGACATCGGCATTAGCATCGTGCCGAAACAGACGACAGCGAGGGTGGCGAGCGGCCCCCAGCTCGCCGCTTGGCCGGAAAGCGTCTGCGCGCCAGGTCGCAAGGCCCACCAGGTGGCGATCAACAGAATGGCTAGCGTCGGCAGGTTGACGAGCCCCAAGACAATGCGAGTCAGGTAGATCGGCTGGTCGATCAGCGACATGCCGGTGACCGCCCGAACCGGCGCGTAGACAGCCGCGACGAGGGTCGCCAGCAAGGGCGGCTTGCTGCTGTAATCGTGCATCCGGCCGTCGCGACCGGTGTGCTGAACCCGGTCGATCGATTGCCACGGACGTCGCCGACCGGTGCGATCACGGATTTCCAGCAGGCGATCGATTTCGTAAGTGCTATGATCGACAAGCGATGCGACCGACGCCCAACGGCTGCGGTCGTTCGCGCTCAAAAACGCCGTGTCCCCCTCGGGGCTGATCACGACGGCGATCCGCCCCGCGACGATCGCCAAGCTGGCGACGATCAGCAGGCAGGCGGCCGCCCCGGTGGCTGCCCCCGAAGGGCAACGGCCCGCGTCAGCAGCGTTCAAGACCGCGTCTCCGATCGGATGACCTCGGCGACCGATGCGGGGGGACGATCGGGCTGAGTCACCGAAGTGATCAACTCGGCGATCAACCCGGCCGACAGGCACTGGGCCCCCAGCAACAGGGCGGTGATGCAGTAATAAAAGATCGCGGTCTCGTGCAAATGCAGCGGCTCAAGGTCAGCAAAACTGCGGGTCCATACCCAGCGGAACGTGAGCCACGTTAGCCCACTGCCGCCGAGCAGCAGCCCCAGCAGCCCCGCCGAACCGATCAGGTGCAAGGGACGCTGGGCGAATCCCGTCAAAAAGTAAATCGTCAAGAGGTCCAAAAAACCCTTGACGATTCGAGACAAGCCGTACTTGGAACGGCCAAATTGCCGCGCGTGGTGCTCCACGACGATTTCACCGACCCGCCAACCCCGGGCGGCGGCCAGCACCGGAACGAACCGATGCAATTCGCCATACAGCTTGACTTCGTCAAAGATCTCGCGGCGATAAGCCTTGAAACCGCAATTGTGGTCGTTCAACATGACGCCGGTCAGCCTCGAAACCAAACGATTGAAAACGGCGCTGGGTAGCGTCTTGTGCCACGGGTCGTTCCGAACCTGCTTCCAGCCGCTGACCACGTCGAAGCCCTCGGCGAGCTGCGACATGAATCGCGGGATCTCCTTCGGATCGTCCTGCAAGTCAGCGTCCATCGTGATCACGACGTCACCGTCGGCGGCCGCGAAACCGGTCGCGAGCGCCGCCGCCTTGCCAAAATTGCGTCGCAGCCGGATGCCCTCAGTCATCGGATGGCTGCGGGTCAACCTGCGGATCGTTTCCCAAGAGCCGTCGGTCGAACCGTCGTCGACGAACAGGATGCGATAACCGCTGACCAATTCCTGTGACATCGCCAGCTCGATCGACTCGACGATCCGCCGATGCAACTCTTCAAGCGACGGCTGTTCGTTGAGCAGCGGGATCACAACCGTGACGGTCGGCGGAGCACTCATCGGCGTCCTGGGCGGGGGAGGCGAGGAAAAGGGAGGGACGATTCAGCCTACCAGGACCCCACGGCCCTTCCCAGTGCCGCTGCTGCGGTTCGCTCAATCGGCTGATGGGCGGACTCGCAAATTCGGCTAAAAAACTCGGCCGGCAAGGTTTCTGGAGGCCGTTCGCACTCGAGCGGCGGGCGTCGGCAGCCTGAAGGTTGGCGATGAGAAAAAATCGAGGTGGCGTCAAAGTCGACTTGATCCGTACTTTCTGCTCAAGCCGTACCCCCAGCCGTTCCGATGAACGATGCAGGGTCGACGGTTTTGGGCGGCGATCGCCCTTCGGTTTCGTCGTCCCGATCCCATTCGGTGTCACCTCCCCGTCCTCTCCGAGCCTAAACGCGGCCGCCCGAGACGGACAAGATTACCGCTTCAGGTCAGAACATGAGAGCCTTCCTCCCCACCGCCTTGGCGTCGTTGACCCTGGTCGCGACTTCGCTCGTCTGTCCGACCTCCACCGCACAGGCCGAAATCCCTTGGGAATCGGACCTTCGCGCCGCCCGAGACCGGGCCGAAAGGGAGGGCAAGCTGTTGCTGTTGCATTTCTACAGCGACTCGTGCGTCTGGTGCGATCGGCTGGAAGCCGGAGCGTTCCAAGCTCCTGCGGTCGCCGAGGCGATCGAGCAGAACTTTGTCCCGGTGAAAATTCACGCGGGTCAAAATCCCAGTGTGGCACGCACTTTCCGGATCAACGGCTATCCGACCGACGTGATCGTGACGCCCGAAGGTACCGCCTTGGCTCACCGGACCAGCCCCCAGGCGGCCAACCGATACATCGAAATGCTGAGCGAAAGCGCCACAAGCCGCAAGCTGCAAGCAGACGCAGCCTCGATCGCCGCAGCCGAATCGACTCCCGCCCCCGCCCCCGCCACGTCGCCGCAGGACTCGATGCCGGCCGAGACCGTCGCGTCGGCACCGTCGGAATTGGCAAAATCGAGCTTCACGCCGCAACCGGGTTCCGTTTCCGCCGGCTTGGTCCCGCCCGCCGGCGTCGATGCCAAGTCGACGACTCAGGCAACTCCCGTCGCCAAGCGATCGGCCGATGCCGGTTCGCCGATGCACCCGATCGCCCTGGACGGCTATTGCCCCGTATCACTCCTGGACCTCGACCGGTGGGTCGAAGGGGACTCGGAATGGGGCGTGATCCACCTCGGCCAGCTCTACCTGTTTTGCGATTCCGAGTCGATGAACAAGTTCCTGGCGAACCCGGAACCCTACACACCGGTCCTGAACGGGATCGATGTCGTGCGATTCTTCGAAGAAAAGCGGATCGTTCCCGGCAAGCGTGACTTCGGTGCCCGTGACCCCGAAAACAACCGGATGTTTTTCTTCGCGGACGAAGCGGCGATGGTCCACTTCGAAAGCCAGCACACGCGTTACACCGACGCGGCGATCCGCGTGACCCGCCAGGCGGTGGCCGAGGCCAACCCGATCCGGTAACGCTTGGCGACTGCGTCCGTGGCGCCTATTCTACCGGGCTGTTCGGTTCGTCCCGGTGACGAGCCCGCCCGTTAGCCGTGCCGCCACGATCGAAGATGAACCAGCCCAATCCCGCCGACCACTCCGGCTTGACCGAAGACCAACTCAAGGACCCCCGGGTCGCCCGACGTGACAAGCTGCGGAGGCTACGCGAAGCCGGGATCGACCCCTGGGGCAGTCGTTTTGATAACCGCTGGTCGATCGGCGACGCCCGCCAATTGGCAGGCCAGATCCGTTATCGCACCACGGCCGGCGAAGAATTCCCGCTGCCGACGATTCTTCCCGATACCGACCTGCGGGCGTGGCGAAACGAGCTCGGTCCAGGTGAGGAAATCGGACCCACCGTGAGGGTCGCCGGTCGCGTGATGCTCCTCCGCGACAAAGGGAAACTCGTCTTCATCACCCTCCGCGATTGGACCGGTGAGATCCAGCTTTTTATCGGCAAAAACCAGGTCGGTGAAGAGAACTTCGAACTGACCAAGCTGATCGACCTGGGAGATTTGATCGGTGTCGACGGCCGGCTGGGACGGACCAACACTGGCGAATTGACCGTCTTCGCCGAAAAACTGCACTTCCTGACGAAGATGCTCGAACCGGCACCCGATAAGCACGCCGGGATGACCGATCCGGAACTGCGTCAGCGGATGCGGTACGCCGACTTGGCATTCAACGACGGCGTGATGGAGATTTTTTTGCAACGGACCGAGATCGTCCGGTCCGTCCGACGCACGCTCGATCGAGACGGCTATTGTGAAGTCGAAGGGCCGACGCTGCACGCGATCGCCGGCGGCGCGGCCGCCCGCCCCTTCGTCACCCACCACAACGCCCTCGACCGCCAACTTTTCATGCGGATCGCGTTGGAATTGCACCTCAAGCGACTGCTCGTGGGCGGCATCGAACGGGTTTATGAACTCGGCCGGGTCTACCGCAACGAGGGGATCAGCCCTCGCCACAACCCCGAATTCACGATGCTGGAAGCCTACCAGGCCTACGGCGACTATCGCACCATGATGGATCTCACCGAGCGGATCGTCACCGACGCGATCACCGCGATCGGTTGCGGTTTCGTGCGGAATTTCAACGGCCACGAGATCGATTTCACACCGCCGTTCAGCCGTCGTACCTACGCCGAACTGTTTCGCGAAGCGACCGGTGTCGATGCCGCGGATGACGAAGCCGTGATTCGGCTGGCGAAAGAGATGAGCTTGGAGACCGCCGGCAAACACCCCGACGTGATCCGCAACGAGATTTTCGAGCAGCGGGTAGAAGACTCGCTCGTCGGGCCAATCTTCGTGATCGATTACCCGGCCAGCATCTGCCCGCTGACCAAACGGAAAGCCGACAACCCGGCGATCGCCGAACGTTTCGAATTGTTCGTCGGCGGGATGGAATTGGCCAACGCCTACACGGAATTGAACGACCCGGACCTCCAAGAAACGCTGTTCGAAACCCAACTGGCCGGCATGGCGGAAGAGGATTCGATGGCCAAGATGGACCACGATTTCGTCCGCGCCCTCCGCTACGGAATGCCCCCGGCGGGCGGTCTGGGGATCGGCATCGATCGGTTGGTGATGATCCTGACCGGGCAACGGTCGATCCGCGACATCGTCCTGTTTCCGGTCCTCCGCCCCGAAGCGTCCGAATCACCTGCGGCCGATTCCGCCACCGCTGCCCAGCCCAGCCCCCCGGGAACGTCAACCACGGGTGGATCGGCGGACAGCGAAGGGTCAAAGTAAGGAGATTGGGACGAAGCAAAGGTGAGATGGACAGGTGCAGATTGACGGAATCCGTCTTTTCGCCACCTTCGAAAACTTGGTAGAGTCCGCTTCGACCCGGGACAGAGCCCGGCTGCGGTGATCGCGTGAACCGCGCCCGTCCCCTACCAGCAGAATTACCAGGAAGGCGTCAAGGATGATGCGATCTACGGCGGTGATGTTGACGTTTTGCTTGCTGACCCAAGCTCAACTCGCCCCCAAAGCTCCCGGTCAGCCCCAAGGCGGCCAAGCAGCCCCCACCCGACAGGCGGCGGCACCAGCCGCCCCGTTCACGCTGTCGCCGACCGAACAGTCGGAGATGGACCAATTGCTGCTGGCTTGGGAAAAACAGAGCGTCGGTACGAAACAGTTGGAAGCCAAGTTCCGCCGCTGGCACTTCGACCTCCTTGCGGCACCTGCCGGTGTCCACGCGACCTGGGCCGAGGGCATGGTGAAGTACTCCGCCCCCGACAAGGGGCTGTTTCAAGTCTCCCAGCTCAAGTTCTTCTCCGGGATCGTCGACGGCAAACCGACCTACAAGTCGCATGAGGGCCAATTCGGCGAACACTGGGTTTGCAACGGCCAAGAACTGCTCGAGTTCGATCATGCCCGCAAGGAATGCCGGATCCAGCAACTGCCGCCCGACCTGCAGGGGAAAGAGATCCTGGAAAGCCCCCTGCCGTTCGTGTTCAACCTGAACGCCGAGAAAATCAAACAACGCTACTGGATCCGGCGGATCGATGCCCCGGCCGGTGTCTACGTGCTGGAAGCACACCCGAAACGCCAAGCCGATCGCGCCCAATACCGCTTCGTGCGGATCGTGATCAACGACCAATCGTTCCTCCCCCAGGCGTTGATCCTGTACGGGCCGAACTTCGACCCGGTGAACTCACCCGGTTACGACCATTACGAGTTCACCGACGTCGAACGGAACTCGATCCGCCAAGGCTTGGCGAACTGGGGCCGCGTGTTCATCGCCCAACGGCCGCCGGCCGATTGGAAGGTGATCCGCGAAACCTACCGCCCGATCGAGCCAGGCCCGCAGGTCGCTCAGCCGAACGGCGAAAAAACGTTGCGATAATCGGCATCCCTAAGCCCCCAGACCGCCTGGATTCAAATTTTAGCTCTCGCCGGTTGCCAGCCAGACCGCAGTGCGACAGGATGATCGCACGGGTTCGGTTCGGTGGTCAGGGGAGCTAGCCAAGATGGTTTTTGAGGAAGAGTTCGCCCCAGGTGGCGGGGCGACGGGCGGTCTGAAAACGGATGGCCCCCGGGGCGGCAAACGCCGAAAACCCCGCAAAACGGCCCCCGCGGAGCTGTTGGCCCGGCGTCCCCCGTTCGACATCGACGCCGAAATGGGCGTGCTGGGTAGCATCTTGCTGCTGCCCGAGGTTTGCGACGACGTCGCCTCGCTGATTCGCGAGGATGACTTCTACGACGACGCGAACCGGCTGCTCTACTCGCGGATTCGTGACATGTACGATTCCGGCGAAAAGATCGACCACACCCTGCTGGTTTCGCGGCTGAACACGACCGGCGATTTGGATAAGGTGGGCGGCGTCAGCTACTTAGCGCGACTCAGCATCACCGTCCCGAACGCGGCTCACGCGGTTCATTACGCCGAAATCGTCGCCCAAAAAGCGACCCTGCGTAAGCTGATCGAGGCGAGCACCGAAATCCTCCGCGACGCCTACGACCAAGCGTCCGATCCGAAGGATTTGCTGTCGCAGGCCGAGCAGAAGATCTTTGACATCGCCGACGGACGCAGCGGCCAACAGGCGTCGACGATCAAGGACATCTTGCACGAGGCGATGAACCGGATGGAGGCCCGGATGGAGGGGACTCACGTCGACGGGGGCTGCGAAACCGGGTTTGTCGATTTCGACAACATGACCGGCGGGCTGCACAACGGCGAACTGGTCATCCTGGCCGCTCGACCGTCGATGGGCAAAACCGCGTTGGCGATGAACATCAGCGAAAACGTGGCGTTGCAGAACCAGCAGCCGACCCTGTTTGTCAGCCTGGAAATGTCCGGGATCGAGTTGGCCGACCGGATGCTCTGTTCGCTGGCCCGCGTGAACGGCCACAAGCTCCGCAACGGCACGATCAGCGGCGAGGATCGCAACCGTTTGGTGCAAAAGGCAAACGAAATCAGCAATTCGCCGCTGCTGGTGGACGATTCCCCCAGCCGGACGGTCAGCGAGATCGCGGCGGCCGCCAGGCGGATCCTGCGTCGCTTCGGCGGGCTGAATCTGATCGTGATCGACTACCTGCAATTGATCGAACCGGACAATCCCCGCGACCCGCGGCAGGAACAGGTCGCGAAGATCGCCCGCCGCCTGAAGGGTCTGGCCCGCGAACTGAAAGTCCCCGTGCTCTGCTTGTCCCAGCTCAATCGGCAGGCAGAGGACAGCAAGGATCACCGTCCGCGACTGAGTCACCTGCGGGAATCGGGGGCCATCGAACAGGACGCCGACGTGGTGATGTTCGTCCACCGCGAGGAGTACTACCACCGGGGCGAGGACAAGGCTCAGTTCGCGGGGCAGGCCGAGATCATCATCGCCAAACAGCGAAACGGGCCGATCGGCGAAGTGCCGCTGACCTGGGAAGGAGACTTCACCCGCTTCCTCGACCGAGCCCCCGATCGGCACAGCGAGTTCGACGATTACGCCGAGTTCACTTCGTCCAGCGGCTTTTGAGCTGACCACAGCGCCCGCTGCCGGTCGAGCAAGAGATCGAACTCGTCTCGCTCGATCGCCTCGCGAGCCTCTGCCAGCAGCCGCTGGTAGTAGGTCAAATTGTGCAGCGACAGCAGGATCGGGCCCAGCATCTCGTCGCTGATGAACAGATGCCGCAAGTAACCGCGGCTGTGACGGCAAGCGAGACAGGGACAGTCCGGGTCGAGCGGTCGCGTGTCGTCGCGGTGGACGGCGTTGCGGATCTTGATCGGTCCGCCGGAGGTGAAGGCCATCGCGTTGCGGCCGTTTCGAGTCGGCATCACGCAATCGAATAGGTCGATCCCCCGTGCGATCGACTCCAGCAGGTCGATCGGGCGACCGACCCCCATCAGGTACCGCGGCTTGTCGACCGGCAGCGCCGGCGTCGTCGCCGCCGTGATCCGGTACATCTCGGCGGGCGGCTCGCCGACGCTCAACCCCCCCACGGCGTAGCCATCGAAGCCCATCGACGCCAATTCCGTAGCGCACTGCACCCGCAGCGTCGCGTCCAGACCGCCTTGCACGATGGCGAAGCGGGCTTGGTCCTCGCGACTGGCCGCGTTCAGACACCTGCCGGCCCAGCGGATGCTCCGCGCCAAGGCATCGAGGATGACTTCCGGCGAATTGGGTAACGCGATGACGTGGTCGAGCACCATCGCGACGTCGCTGCCCAAGGCTTCCTGGATCTCGATCGCGTATTCCGGAGTCAGCCGGATCACGGAGCCGTCCAAGTGGCTTTTGAACGTCGCCGCCTCTTCGGTGACCCGGTTCAAATCGCCCAAGCTGAAGATCTGGAAGCCGCCGCTGTCGGTCAGGATCGGCCCGTCCCAACGCATCATCCGGTGCAAGCCACCGAGCTTCCGAACGAGCTCGTGTCCCGGCCGCAGGCAGAGGTGATAAGTGTTGGCCAAGATCATCTCGGCGCCCGTACCGAGCACCTGATCGATCGTCAAGCCTTTGACCGTCGCCTGAGTGCCGACCGGCATGAAGGCGGGCGTCTGCACGTCCCCCCGAGGCGTTCGAAAAACGCCCCGGCGAGCCCCGGTCGAGCGGTCCGAGTGCCGCAGTTGAAAAGTAAATGCGGGCACAGCGGGAGACTCAGTCGCCCCGCATCTTCAGTCCGAGAACGCCTAGCTTTTCACGGACCTCGTTGAGGCTGGTGACGCCGAAGTTCTTGCATTCCAGCATGTCGTCGCCGGTCTTGCGGATCAACTCGCCGATCGTGTTGATCCCCAACCGAACCATGCACTTGCGGGCCCGCACCGACAGGTTCAGGTCGGCGATCGGACGGTCGAGCAGCGCCTGTTCGTCCGGCGACATGTGCGAGGTGTCGATCGGCGGTTCGGTCGACTTCCGCTCGTTCGCGAATTGGCCCAACGACAAACCCTTGCTCGCCAAGATCTCCCGGATCTCGTACAAGCTCGTTTCACCGAAGTTTTTGCTGCTCAAAAGCTCCGCTTCGCTGGTCCGGGTCAAGTCACCGATCGTCTCAATGCCCATCTTGGACAGGCAATTGCGGCTGCGAACCGAGAGTTCGAAGTTGGTAACCGGCTGGTTGAGGATTTGTGCCAAACGGTCGTTACGCCGCTGGGTTTCTTCGTCGTACAGGATGTTGCCAGACGCCGACGCGTCCTTCATGTACAGCAGCGCCTGCTTGTGATCGGGGTAGGCATCCAGGATTTTGCGATAGCAGATCTGAGCCTTGTCGTACTGGTTGTTGTCCTCGTAGAACACGCCCAGGTTGAGCAGTGCGCCCAGTCCGGTCGGGAACGCGCTGGCAGCTCGCTCGTACAGGTTGAGCGCCTCGTCGTCGTTGCCCAGGCGATCGTTTTCCAAAGCCAACCCGAACAGTGCCCCGGCGTGATTCCCGTCGGCGGTCACCGCCCGTTGGTACAGCGCGATCACTTCGGGCAGGTTGCCGCCGATCGTCGACACCGTCGCAGCCCGCTGGCACAGGTAGTCCGCCGTCTGCTCGATCGGGCCGAACATGTTGTCCAGCAACGTCATCGCCTCAGAAACCTTCCCCAGGTAGCGGTAGGCTTCGGCGATCCCCAGCAGGCAACGATCGCCGTCGTAGCCAGCCTTTTTTGCCTTCTCGTAAGTTTCGATCGCCCCTTCGTACTGCCCCAGCTCAAAAGCGCAGCGGGCGGAGTAGAACAACGCCATCGCGCCACCGTCGGCGGCGGACAGGGTCGTCGCGGCCAGCTTGAACTTGCCGATCAGGTATTGCAGCACGCCCAGCTTGGTGCGGGTGGCTGGCGACATCTCCGCGTCCTGCTCCAACTCGAGCACGGCGTCGCGGAGGGCGATGAATTGCAAGTGGTTGTCGGCGATCGACCGCCGAATCGTCTCCACCTCGGTCGGACCGAAGGAGGGCTGATTGACGATTTCGCGAATATCGACTTGGCTATCGACTGAACTGGTCACGGATTGAAGCTCTCCAAGGAGACGTCGCGAAAGGGGACTGTACCACCGGAGAGGATCCGGGACCGGCGGTCGGACAGAAAAGCCAGCGGTGGGACTCGAACCCGCAACCCTCGCATTACGAATGCGATGCTCTACCAATTGAAGCTACGCTGGCCAGCCAAAAGCTGTCGGAACAAGATAGATTCGGCCTGCCATTTTCGTCAAGAGCCCGTCACCGAGGCCGATTCCGCGTCGCGCCGCCCCAACCGGTCAGCCAACTCCGAAATGAAGCCACTCGCCGTTCGCCGGGGCGTCGAGGAGCGTTTTTTTCAAAAACCGACAAGGGCCAGCGATCCGCCCTGAGGTCGGCGCAGAATACACCCCAATCGGCCGTAAGCGAGTTTCGACTTACCACCCGCGAAACGGCGGAAGGTGCCACCCATCAAACGAAACGGCGGAAGGTGCCACCCATCAAAAAGCGAGCCTTGAGGTGTCGGTGTGCGGCTATTGTCTTGATGGATCAGAATTCGAACTGGAACCGCAAAGAATACATGTTCGCGTCGCTTTCTCCCTGATCCGGGTCGTGAAGGTCCGGACGGACGTAATTCAGCGAGACGCGGGTGTACTTGTTCAGGTACCAGTTGACGCCGTACGTCATCTCTTCCATGTAGCCGCCGCGGACGCCGGCGTCGTTCAGGTCGATGTAAGACCAGCGGACGGCCAACTCCATCGCCCCCAGCCCGGTCCAGCCCTGACGTTCGCTCCGATCAAAGACGTTGCTGCGGGGCGTGATCCGTTGAAAGATCCCCTCACGAAAACGGCCGAGGATGCTGGTAGGGCTGTACGAACGGCCTTCGCCTGTCAAAAACCAGCTGCCGTAAACGTAGCCGGCATGGAAAGTCGGGTTGTCATTCGCAGTACGGACTAGCTGAGATTGGATGTATTCGCTTTGGACCGAAAACGGGCCATGGACCCAAGCCGCTTCCACACCCGCCAAATAAATCTGGCTGACATCCGGCATCTCGCCCGTGTCGACAAAGACCGGGACACCGGCGACGTCCTGTTGTCGCATGCGGATGCTCGGTCGCGTCGCGTAGCGAACCGGATCGTCTCCCGATGTTCGGTAACTAAACGACCCGCCGAGATGCAGCAAGCTGACTTGGTATTCGTTCAATTCTCGAAACCAAGCCAGATAGGTCGCGTGGGCCGTACCGGCATAGCCCGAACGGTAGGAAACGTCTTCCCCGTAATCGTTGCTGTTCGATCGAAACGCGCCCACGCCGAACGTCAGCTTTTCGTCCAAAGCATTGCCGTAAATCATCATCCCCATGTTTCTGGCTGGGGCGAAGGTATCGGCCAAGGAGCGTTCGTTGAACGTGATGAACCGGTTTGGCGTGTAGCGTTCCAGGCTGAAAGGCTCGAAATAGTGGCCGACGATCACGTTACGGACGACCGGGATGTTGGTCAGGGCGATCCAGTTGTCGAGAAACCGAGGGCGAGCCTCTTCGGCGAAGTCGTATTCCAATCGGTACTCCACCGTTTCATAAAGTGCCCCGAAGACACCAATCCGTGGCGGGTCCTGATCCCGTAACCGGTTGCACCTGACGCCGAAGACGGTGGTTCGTCGTCGCTAGACAACTCGTCAGGCTCCCCCGATAGCCGGCTGCCGAAGCGAATCCAAGGGTCGCGTCTCAGATCGATCAGAGATTGCTCATCGAGATCGCTCAAGGAAAGCCAAGGCCCGCCACCTTCTGACTCGACGATCTCTGCGTCCGAAACGGGCGGAAGTTCCTCCGCGACCACTCGCAGGGGGGCCGGCCAATCGCCGACTTGAACCGTTTGGGCGGTCGCGGGCTTGCAGAGCAACGCGAGCATCATCAGCGTGCGACAGATCGTAATGAAAACGCCGAGCGACTTTCCGCACCGATCGCCCGGCGAGCGTGAACACGGGATGCTCACCGCGTTGTCAATCGTGTGTCTGGTCCTGTTCGGCATACCGTCCGCTCGTTCACGTTTTCCCCGGGCTGGGGACTTCCGTCTTGGCTCTACCTGGAGACCATCACCTCGGGCAAGCCTGAAATCGAATTTGCTAGCCCGATTTTGCGATTTGTCGCAACAGCGATTCCAAACGGGTGGCGGGCGGGGTGGACGGGGCCTTACTGCTGAGGGTGAGCCCGAGCGGTGCCGACAGCCAAAGCTGGCCCCCGACTCGTGGCGGCGTCCTGGACGCGACGAACACCGCTCATGCAAACGGCAGCGGCCGAAGCGCTTTAGCCGCAGACACAGGCGATCGACCGAGCCGAATCGATCGAGAGGCGCAAGCGGGCGATCACTAATCGCGGAGCGGGTTTTCCCGCAGGGCGACGGCCCGCAACCGAGTGGCTGCGTCCTCGGGTAACAACGGGTTGATGACCGTGTCACAACTCCATTCGAACCCGGCGATCTGCGTCAACCGCGGAAACAGCTCGAAGGACCAATGGAAGCCCTGTTGTGCAGCCGCTTGCGGCGGTCGCGTGTGGATCAGAAAGTTGTAGGCGACGTCCGGGTAGAGGCTGTTCAACCAACCGATCGAGCGGCGGATCAAGCGGGCCAAGTCGTCGATATCGTCGTCCCCCAGATCTTCGAATCGCTCCGCGTGTTGGCGGGTCGTGATCCGAAGCAGCATCGGCAGGTAGCTGGCGAAGGGACAGTAGGCGATCAACCTGTCGGTGACCGCTATCAACCGTCGGCGAGAACGCAACTCCGCCCGCACCACGTCGCACTGCAAGCAGCAACCGGTGCGAGCATGGTAGCGCCGCATCCGGTCGATCGTCGCCCGGATCGCCTGCGGCATTTCGGTCACCGCGATCAACTGGCTGTGGGGGTGCAGCAGCGATGCCCCGGCCGAAGGGCCGGCATTTTTAAACAGCGAAACGTAGCGGATCGATGGCTGCTGTGCCCAATGCCCCAGCCGGGCTTGGTAGACCCGCAACAGGTTGGCGACCTGGCCCAAATCGAGATCGGCGAAGGACGTGAAATGCTCGGGCGACTCGATAAAAACCTCGTGCCCGCCGGTGATGCCACGGACAGGAAATAGCGCCGCGTCCGGCGGTGGGGTCGGCTGCCGCTCGGCCGATCGGGAGTAGCCCGCTTGATTGGGATAGCTTTGCCAAACCGGGTCGCCGGAGTGCTTGGCAGCGGGGGAAACAGCGCTGCTGCCGGCGGAGCCTGATGATTCGCAGGACCGCGTGCCGACGGCAGGATATTTGTTGGGGACGACCCGAATCCCCCAGTCCGTCCCCTCGCCTGACGCCTGGCCCGTCGCCCCGGAATCGTCGCGAGGCAGGATCATCACCGGGTCGGGGGTACTCGCCTCGTTCCCTTTGCAGAACGGGCACCCTTCCTGGGTCATTTTGGGCGTCGCGGTGAACACGAAGTCGTTCGGCCGCTCGCCACGATGATTGGCGAACAACGTCCATCGCCCGGTGATCACGTCCATCCGCGAATGAGGACAGTCGTAATCGACCAATTCCGAATCACCGGCCAGGGCCGACCGTTCCGACTTCGAGGCCAGCTCCGGTTTCATTGCCTGCTCCTCAGATCGCTGCCGGCGACAAAGAGGATGCTCGCCAACACCCGACGCAGGGGTATGAACTTCGGCAGGGAGTTCTTTGCTCGCCGATTCGGCCGTCGCGACATCCGGCCCAGCGACCGCCGATTTGGGGGACCCGTCGGTTCCGGAAATGGAATGTCTCACGGCGACTTCCGATCGCTTGAGGTCCGAAAAAATCAAAAATCACTCATCGAGACCAAGCCTCGCCAGCAATTCACCTCGGCCATCCTAGCGACATTCAACCGCCCCACAAACAGACACGTCCGCAAAAAATGCCGAATTTTACCGGGCCAATTCGGTTCGCGGGACACCGCCGGGAGGTGGCATTTTAGGTACGGCCAACGTGTCCGCGTAAAGTCGATCGTACTGGAGCGCAATCTGCCGCCAAGACCAGTCCTGACGCATCCCCGTTTCGACCAGCTGCGCCCAAATATTTTCCTGGTGATAACGGATTTCTAACGCCACACCGATCAAACGGTCGAGTTCTTCGGCCGAGAAGTCGCGCATTCGGAACCCGGTTGCCGTCCCGTCGGCGATCGTTTCGTGGGTGGCGTCGACCACGGTGTCGACCAAACCGCCCGTCGACATCACGATCGGGATCGTTCCATATCGCAAACTGTAGAGCTGATTCAAACCACAAGGTTCGTAGCGACTCGGCATCACAAACAGATCCGCCGCCGCCTCGATCCGATGAGCCAACTGGTCGGAAAAACCGAGTTGCAGACCGAACCGACCGGGGTACAAGTCCTGCAGCTCCGTCAGCGCCTGGTGGAACCGCGTTTCTCCCGTGCCGAGGATCATCCACTGGGTCGGTCGAGACTGTTCCAAGTGCCATCGGAGAACCTGTAAGACCAAATCCCAGCCCTTTTGGTCGGCCAGCCGCCCGACCAAACCGATCAGCGGGACCGATTCGTCGACCGCCAACCCCATGGTTTCCTGCAAATGCCGCTTTTGCAGCGATTTTCCCTCGCGCCATGAGTCGACGTCGTAATTGCCGTGAGCCGCCGTCCCTCGAGCGCTCTCTGTACCGACCTGCGGAAACCTCAAATGCGGATCGGTCGCGGGATTCCAGATCGAATCATCGATCCCGTTGGTGATCCCGCGCAACGCCCCCGAACGTGACCGCAACAGCGGATCGAGCCCGCAGCCATGCAACGAGTTCTGGATCTCCTCCGCATAGGTGGGACTGACGGTCGTCAACGTGTCGGCGTGCTGAATGCCGATCTTGAGAAAATTGATCTCGCCGTAGTACTCCAACCAGTCGGGCTTGAAGTAATCCCAATCGACGCCGAGCAACGGGAAATCCCAGTGCCAAAACCGGCCTTGATAAGCGAGGTTGTGGATCGTCAGCACACTCCGAGCGGTGGCCATCCAGGGGTGCGACTCGAATCCCATCCGCATGTAAGCCGGGACCAAACCGGTTTGCCAATCGTGACAATGGACGATGTCGATCGGCCGTTCCAATCGTGTGATCGCCTGCAACGCGGCCCGGCAAAAGAACGCGAAACGCTCGCAATTGTCAGCGAAATCGCCCGCTTCGTCGCCGTACAAGCCGTGGCGGTCGTAATATTCGGGCTGGTCGATGAAATAGACCGTGACCGGCTGTGGGACCGACCGCGACTTGCTCCCCGGCATCCCGGTCCGGCGTTGCTGTGCCTGAGTTTCGATCTCAGCGGGCCCCTGCCGGGCGACTTCGGCAACGGGCAATTCGGCCCGCAACAGCCTCGCACCGACGATCCGGCCGCGAATCGGAACCGCGAAGCTGAGGTTCGTCGGCACGATCGACAGACCCGACGCCCGGATCGAGCGGAAGGCGGGCAGGATCAGCGTCACGCGGTGTCCACGTGCCGCCAACGTCATCGGCAGGGCACCACAAACGTCACCCAACCCACCGGTCTTGGCGAACGGGACCGCTTCGGTCGACAAAAAAACGATTTCCAAGGGACGAACCTGTCTCGAGAGGGAAAGGGGGGCCGAGTCGACCGATCCGACAACCATTTTAATCGACGCTTCGGTCCACACGGATCGCTTTCCCGGATTACCCTGATATCGCTGCATCTCCTATAACTTCTCTACTCGAGCCAATTCAAGTCAACCGCCGCCCGATCCGTCGGCGGTACGGCCCGACCCCCTTCAGGAGAATACGAGTCATGTTGAAACGATGGAAATGGGTGCTTCCCTGCTGTGCTCTGCTCGCTGCCGCGGGAGTTTACTGGGTTTCGAGCCCCCGCACGGCAACGGCACAACAGCCCGGTACCGCCCCACGAGCCGCCTTCATGCGGCTGAAGTTGGACCCGGTCAAGGACGTGTTGGAAGGGATCGCGCTGGAGGATTTTGACCGGATCACGGCTGCGGCCACCCGCATCCATGCCCTGTCGCTGGACGAGAGTTGGATGGTGATCCAAACCGACGAGTACCGACGCCAAAGCGACGAGTTTCGCCGCGCCGTGAAGCTGATGGTCGATGCCGCCAAGGATCGAAACATCGACGGCGCCACTTTGGGCTACATGCAGATGACGCTCAACTGCGTCCGCTGTCACCGCCAATTGCGGACTCCGGAGTGAGCCGCAGCTAAACGCCCGCTGATCTGGTTCACGAGCAGGCGATCGGTCTCGCTTCGAGCGTGCCGATCGCGCGAATGGCCGATCACGGGACGCCCTGACCATCGAATTGACTGATCACGGAATCACCCGGTCACGGAATCGCCCGATCACGAAAAGGGCTGGGTGCGGGGGTTCCGCGGCCCGTTCACCCCAAGTGGAAAGCCGGTTCCTTCCGGTGAACCTGCTGCTCGCCGAGGGCCAAGCCCGCCAAGTGGAAGGTTACGGCGGCTGGCTTTCCGCCACCACGGAGGGCAATCACAGCCCTCCCAAACCCGCGAGACCACCTATCTTTCATCGCCCGTCAGCGCTTTCGACTGCGGCTCCGATTTCGGATGGTCGGGGCGAGGCAAAATGTGACGGTTTTAGCGATCGATCCATCAAACTTCATTCATCCCGGGCGACCGCACCGACCGATACTATCCGCACAACCCCTTCTGGATCGCTGAGCAGATGCAGTGTTTCGGCTGACCGATCGCCTCCCACGGCCGATTCGGAGCGGGTGAATGGCACGCCTCGGGCACCTTCGGGATCCGGCAGACGTGTCTGGGGCAGTTCAGGTTTTCGGCGGAGTGAGACTTCGCCGAGCTAACGCAACGCACAACGATGGATAAAACCATGTCGGTACGGAAGCTGGCACTCGCGGCCCTGACAAGGGTCGATTCGTTGCGACAATCGCTGGTCGAGCATCCGACCCCGATCGTTCGCGGAATGGCGCTGGCCGCAGGCCTCGCGATGGCATCCGGGCCAGGTGTGGCGGTGGCCGAGTTCACCGACCATCTCCCCTCCAAAGATCCGGCGATCTTGGACGCCGACTACCAGTGGTTCGAGCCGCTGTACGATGCCGACATCCTCGACATGAAGCCGAAGAAGCGAGCCCACACGGGTTGGTTCGGTTCGGTCGACCGCTTGCAACTCTGGACGACCCGTCCGGACAACGCCGACGGCGACTGGGTGATGGACCGCGGCACCGGTTATCGGCTCGACCTGGGCTACATGCTCGACAACGATCACGGTTACTCGGTGACCTATACCGATTTCCGGGTCGGTTCCTACGACGCTTACGACCGCGAACGGCTGAACCGACTCGTGCCGCTGGATGACGAAGGGGTCCCCGAAGACATTTTCTTGGGCCCCCCATTCGGCTTGCCATCGATTCAAGAAGACGGCAACAACTTTGGCTACAACTATCGCTTTGTCCCGATGCGTGACAGCGAAAACGTCGCCGACTTCCGCAGCTTCGAGGCGAACAAGACCTGGCGGCTGGAACCGTACCACTACGGCGGCATCCTGGAACCGCTGATCGGGGTTCGCTACATGCGGTTCGCCGATGTCTACCAGCGGATGGAATACACCCCCGGGCTGTTCCTGCCGCCCGTCTTCGACCCGATCGATCCCGACCTACTAGCCGGGGAGCAGGTCATCACCGAACGGTCGGTGACGAACAACGACATGATCGGCGGACAGATCGGCTTCCGGTACTTCAAGCACATCAACCGCTGGCGGTACTCGGGCGAATTCCGCATCTTCAATGCGGCGAGCTTCCAGTCGAACAAGTTGCAGAGCTTCTCCGAAACGACCTTGTACGACGACACGGAAGTCGAACCGGGTTCGGAAATTCGGCACTTCATCCGTGATCAAAGTCGACCGCTGTACGGCAAGAACACGGAGTTCGCTTGGGGGTACGACATCCGCAGCGAACTGAGCTACACGCTGACTCGGATGATCGAAGTCCGCGGCGGCTTCCAACTGATCGACATCGCCACCGGCGTCTGGCGTGGGCGGTTGATCGACCCCACTTCGAATCAGGATCAGCGAGCCTTGATGGCAGGGTTCACTTTCGGCGTTGCACTCAACCGCTAACCGCGGTCGCAACACGATGCCGACGTGCGAAGCCGCGAGTACCGGGGGGGACTCGCGGCTTTGTCGCGTTGCGGCTTAGGCCTTCGCAGCCAAGTTTCGCAATTCGTCCAGCTCGACGCTCAATCGGTGACGCAGCGGGCTTTCCGGCCGCAGGTCTTCCAGCATCTCCTCAGCTCGGTCGATGTCTTCCTCCGTTCGCTCCGGTGAACTGAGCATTTTACGGATAGACTTCTCGACGCTCGCTTCGCTCAACATGGGTCGCTTCTCCTTCGAACTTCTGAATCGGGGGGTCCGGATCGATTGCCGGAAATCAATTCGATCATGCCGTTGGCCAAGGATCTTCCTGGCCGACGGATTTGATTCTAGGGCATGGTTCCAACTCCGCAAGCGTTAAGTCCGGTTCGCTTGCAGCCAGGGAGACGCGGGACGATTAAGATAAGCGGACGACGACGTTGCCACCGTCGTGCCGCTGTCCCACCTCGGAGTTCTCATGCCCGCCTCGCCCCGCCCCAATCGTCGGATCGCCGATCACGCCTTCAACCGACAGGCCCGCAGCGATCGCTCCCTTCTCAATTCCGACCGGCAGCCCCGATGTGGCAACGCCCCTGCTCGCGCATGCCCAGCCTCACGCCCGTTGCCCTGCCCACGCCTCCGACCGGTCGCCACCGATCGCCGATTATCGCTACTGCTGATCATGGTCGGACTACTGGCGTGGTCCGTCAGCCTCCCGGCTGCGGTGGCGGAGGAGTTCACGGCGGATCGGCTGTTTCCCCCGGCCGTGACCGTCGGCGATGAACGGACCGTGACCGTCGAAGGCAAATTCCCCCGCTGGCCGGTCCAGGTCGAGTGTGATCGCGCGGACGTTTCGGTGACGGCTTCGGAAACCTCAGGAAGCCTGCTCGTCCGAACCGCGGCCGACACGCCGCCCGGAATCGCTTGGTTGCGTCTGCACGACGAAGCTTCCGCCTCGGGACTGTTGCCGCTGCTGATCGAGACCGCGCCGGTCACGTCGGAGGTCGAGCCGAACGATCGGCTTGATCAGGCACAGCGGGTCGATCTGCCGGCGGTGATGGTCGGAAAACTGGAAAAGGCAGGTGACGTTGATGGCTACGTCGTCTCGGTCACTGCCGGCCAAAGGTTGGTGGGTCGCGTGACCGCCAATCGGCTGCTCGGTTCACCCATGGACGCCGTGTTGCAAGTGGTCGATCGGGACGGCAACGTGCTCGCCCAGTCCGATGACGCCCGCGGTATCGATCCCCAAGTGGTCTACGATTGCCGCGCCGATGCCGACCTGATCATCCGCCTGTTCGCCTTTCCGCTAGTGCCAACGGGCACGATCGGCTTCGCCGGCGGCGGTGACTTCGTTTATCACCTGCAAGCTACCGTCGGACCGCTGCTCGATTACGCCCTGCCGATGACCGCTCCGACCATCGACCCGACCATCGGGCCTGTCCCCGCCAAAGCGGTTGTTGACGCGGATCCGGACGCCGCTGCGGATCAAGCCGTCGCGGCCGAAAGTAGCGTGGACGAACGCATCGCTCCACCTGCCGCCGCGATCGCGCCGCGGCTGATCGGATGGAACTGGGACGACACCGCCGAACCGCGGCTGTTGGCTGCGACTTCGGTCTCCCCGCCGATCGTGTTCGTCGAAGCCGCGATCGGTTGGTTCCCGTTCGCGATGCCGGCGCCACGGGGCGTCCGCCAATTTGGCGACGCCGAGGGGGCGGAGCCGATCGGGATCAGCGACTTACCGGCAGTCATCTCGGGTCAGTTCGAACAACCGACCGCCGTTCACCGGGTGAGGTTCACCGCGCAACCCGGCGTCAAGTATCGGGCCCGCGTCTATTCACGCGGTGCCGGGCTGTTGGTCGATTCGGTACTCACCGTGGTCGATCCGGCAACCGGCACTCAGCTCGGCAAAAACGACGACGTGTCACGCAACGAACGAGACGCCGCGATCGACTTCGTCCTCCCCGGTGGCAACCAAACGCCGACCGAGCTGGAAGTGCAGGTCACCGACTTGGTCGGCGGGCACGGACCGGGACACGCCTACAGCTTGTGGCTCGAAGCGATCACCCCTGCTGTCGAACTCGGCGTGGCCGCCGATCGCTTCCGCGTTGTCAGCGGCAAGGAGTTGGAAATCCCCGTCGACGTCCGCCGCCTCGACGGGTTCGCCCAACCGCTGCGGGTCGTCGTCGAAGGGCTGCCCGATGGTGTCACCGCAGCCGCGACGGTGTCGGAAGCGAGCGGCGACTCGTCCAAAAAGGTCACGCTGAAACTCGTCGCCGCAGACGTCGGCGAAGGGGAACCGCTACGGTTTCAAGGGCCGCTCCGCATCGTTGCCTACCCGGTGGATGGTTCGGAAGCTGCGCCCGCCGCCCAGGACACCGCCACCGAAGCCGTCGAAACCACCGCGGCTGAGCCGGCGGCCGAGCCGGTCGCTGCGGCCCGCTTCGAAATCCGAGACGGATTCGGCACCGCCGATCTGTGGCTGACCGTGGCCGCCCCCTGATTTGATCGCGTTCTGCGGCCGTGCATGCCCAGACCCGACGGCTGATCCCAATGGCCGGTCGGTTGAGCCGTTCCGTGAGGCTGGGTCCTGAGCTGCCGTGGCGAAAAATTTGGCAGATTCTTTGGCCTGCCCCGACGCGGTCTTCCGGCTCAGCGAAGCAGCTCAAAGCGGCTTGATTTCGGACCATTCCCCCCTCACCCTGGGGGCCCACGGGGCGGTTCGCCGGCGTCACTCTTGGTCGCCCGAATTGTGAAATTTCTGTTGACAGCGTGCTAGCATTCGCTACATTTCGTTTCGCCATATCTAGTCTTCTCTGGCGGAAATTCGACTAGGTATAGTAATTTCGGGCTAGCTCACCTCGGTTCGGTAGTCCCAAACCGGTTTGCCGCAGCCCGGTCGTCGCTTCGTGACAAGCGACGATTTGGATTGACAAACGTTCACGATCCTTGTCGAATCGGTCTTGCCATCACCCCGCACGGACGCGGATCCCCAGGAGGAGCCGCGGGCGGAAGGGAAAAGGGAAGCCAGGATGAAACCCCCTCAGGAGTCTTTGAGAGCCATGGCCATTGCCGAATTTGAGTCGCCCGTTGTACCCATCACCAGCCCCGCGGATTGTTGCCAGAACCATGGCGTCGAGTACGCCCGGGAGAAATTTGATGACTCCCGCAGGTCCGGGAAGTCCGGCTTGAAGGTGGACGGCGTGTTCTGCCCGGCGAACGAGGAAAGCCCGTTCGACACGGTCGCTTGGGAGCTGCGCAGCGCGGCGATCAAGGACGAGAGCGGGAAGGTTTTGTTCGAACAGACCGATTGTGAGGTTCCCGCAACCTGGACCCAACTGGCCGCCAACGTGGTGGTCAGCAAGTACTTCTACGGCGACCCCAAGAACCCGCGTGAACGGGAACGAAGCGTCCGGCAGTTGATCCATCGGGTCACCCGCACGATCACCGATTGGGGTTTGGCGGATGGCTACTTCGACACGCCGGAAGATGGCGAACGGTTTTATCGTGACCTGTCTTGGCTCTGCCTGCACCAACACGGCGCGTTCAACAGCCCCGTCTGGTTCAACGTCGGGCTGTATCACCAGTACGGCGTCTCGGGTTCGAAGTGCAATTGGCGTTGGGACCCGACGACCGAATCGGTGAGTCAGCCGGAAAACCCGTACGAATACCCGCAAGGGTCAGCCTGTTTCATCCAACGGGTGGATGACAACATGGAGGACATCATGCGGCTGGCCTGTTCGGAGGCGATGCTGTTCAAGTTCGGCAGCGGCACCGGTACTGACTTGTCGACGATCCGCAGCCAACGGGAGAAGCTGTCGGGAGGCGGCACCCCCAGCGGCCCGCTCTCCTTCATGCGGGTCTACGACTCGATCGCCGGCGTGATCAAGAGCGGCGGCAAAACCCGCCGGGCCGCCAAGATGCAGTCGCTGAAGGTTTGGCACCCCGATATCCTCGAGTTCATCGAGTGCAAGTGGAGCGAAGAGAAGAAGGCTCACGCGCTGATCCGCG
>RECD01000234.1 GCA_007694185.1 Planctomycetaceae bacterium | reverse complement strand
GCGGAAGCGGATGGATCGCGAACGCGAACCAATACCCGACCAGAATCACCCCGATCGCCACCGGTGTCACCCAGCCCGGTGCCAACGCGATCAAGACCAACGGCAGGTAACCCAAACCGATCTGGGATAGCGTGTCCTCGAACGTCCAGTTCGTCTCGTCGCGTCCGAGCGACCGCAGGAAGACCCCCAGCAACACCAACACGACGCTCCGCCATGCCGCATGGCCGATCAAGCCCCAGTCGGATTGCCCGCGGCGCCGCCGCCCGGCGATCGAAAAGGCCAAGGCGGTACCGACCAGAAAACTGAAGCCGGGTTGAATCAGGTCGTGCAGCGTCAGACCGCGCCAGGGGACATGCGACCAATGGTGACAAAGCAGTTCCCAAACGCCGCCGTCCGGTTTCGCTTTCGCAATCCGACAAAACGCCAGCACATGGGCCAACATCATGAACATCACCCAGCCCCGAAAGACGTCGATCGATACCAATCGCGTCGGCGAGGGTGTGGTCAGGACGTCAGCCTGCGTGGAAGTTGACTCAGGAACGGGGGCAGAGGCAGATGACATCTGGGGGCCGGTCCGATCTGGTTGAGCGTCTTCGCGGGGCAACGGGGTGATCTCGACGAGCTCGAAACGAGCCCTCAGCCGACGTGATCGTAACCAATCCAGGCTTGACGGTGAGCCTTCGGCCGGCGCCGTTGGCAGCACCAAATCTCCGAAACGTGCCACCCATCATTCAACGCAATCGCCCATAGGTGCCTCCTTTCGAACCGCCGCCACATCCAAATCCTGGGTGGCACGTTTCGAGGCTCCCTCCCGTTTTCCGATCCGTGATCGGGTGGCATTGCGAACAGCAACAGATGTGTTACTCTGTGAGCCCGGCTCTGTCGGCCCAGTTGCCTTTGGCAACGGGCTGGAGCCCCTCGGCTGACGCTTCGGCACAGTTGCTTTTCGACATTTGGTGTGTCGATCGGTTGAACAGCCGATGGCTGGACGGCCGGTCCGTTGAAATCGCTTCGGCGATGACCCCTCCCTTTCATTTCAGACGCGTTCATCGCGAATCACGCTC
Organism: Planctomycetaceae bacterium; assembly: GCA_007694185.1. GTDB lineage: Bacteria > Planctomycetota > Planctomycetia > Pirellulales > Pirellulaceae > UBA6163. Next base: position 12,882 of record RECD01000234.1, on the reverse strand, counting down.
GACACTCGGAGATCGCTGTAGGTGGGTACGAAGAAGACAGGCAAGGGCCGCCGCAAGGTGGGCAGGAAAAAGCGTCGGATGCGAGCCCGGATTCGCCACCGCAAGAAGTAGGCAGGCTGACGGGTCTGGCGGCGGTATTTCGCATCGGCGCGGCGATTCTGAAAGGATGCCGCTGACCGAAACCGCCAGTTTCCCGTGACCCGAAGTCGGCTCCAAGTCGAATCGGTATCTCCAAGTTGCGAGTTCGAGGACACCAGCCCTTGGCGAAGAAACGTCCCGCACCGTCGCCGGGCCAATCCGATGCGTCGCGATCGGCTGCCGCTGGGTCGGATGATTCCCGTCCGGCCACGTTGCCGTTGAGGAAGTTCGAGTCGGCGGTCGAAGAGATCGAGCTGATCGTAGGTCGCCTGGAATCGGGACAGCTTGATCTGGGCGATTCTCTGGAGCAATACGCGAAGGGGATCGAAACGCTCCAGGAGTGCCATCGGTTGCTGGCCGCTGCGGAACGTCGTGTGACGTTGCTCAGCGGTTTTGACGCGGACGGCAACCCCGTCGAAGCGGCGTTTGACACTTCGGCTTTCGTTGCTGGCGAAGGCGGGCGTAGCATGGCATCGGGCCCGGAAGGCCGCGATCGCGATTCGGAGGCTAGCGTCCTGGATTCCGATCTAGAATAGGGTGATGCCCACTCGACGGTCTCTGGAGCGATCATGCGTTTTTCCCGGTTGGCAAGATCGGACAATATCGTTGCTAAGTCGCGATTTGCGGCACAACATCGCGGATGGTCGCCGATTTCTTTCGCCTGTCGGCACAAGTTTCACTGTCGGATGAGCTGATCCATGTCCCACGCCTCCTCCGGTTTACGGCCCGCTGTGCAAGCGGAGGCACGAGCGGAACCCGGCGGGAAATCCCGGGAAACTGAAGTGGTCGCAGGTCGGACTGCTGGAGACACGAAGGGCCGCGTCGAAGCGGTTGGCAACCGTTGGGACGCGTGGTTGCCGCTGATCGAGCAGGCTTTGACGGACGCCTGTGGGTGGGGTGTTGACTGCCCGACACGACTGGGCGAGGCGATCCGGTATTCGCTGCTGGCGCCGGGAAAGAGAATACGCCCGGTTTTGGCCTTGATGGCTGCCGAGGCGGTTGGGGGCCAGATCGAAGCGGCGTTGCCCGGCGCCGTGGCGGTCGAAATGATTCATGCCTATTCGTTGGTGCATGACGACCTGCCGGCGATGGACGATGACGACCTGCGGCGTGGACGACCGACCACTCACATCGCTTTTGACGAGGCGACGGCGATTTTGGCAGGTGATTCGCTGATTCCGCTCGCGTTTGAGCATTTGGCGACTCGGGTCGAGCAGCCCGGTTTGGCGATCGCTTGCATTCGGCGATTGGCGTTTGCGTCCGGCCCTCAATCGCTAGTGGGCGGGCAAGCGGAAGACCTTGCCGCGGAATCTGGGGGAGAGCAAACGCTCGCACGACTGGAAGCGATACACCGCCGCAAGACCGGGGCTCTGATCGACGCGGCCGTTGAGATCGGCGGGTTGCTCGGAGGCGGAACGCCTGCTGACCTGGCCGCATTGGCGTCCTATTCACGACCACTGGGACTCGCATTTCAGGTGGTCGATGATTGCCTGGATCACTCGGCCGAAGACACCGAACTGGGCAAGCGCACCGGCAAGGACATGGCCCGCGGCAAGCTGACGTACCCGGGTTTGATGGGGCTGGACGCCGCCCAGCATTACGCCGAGACGCTGATTGACCAAGCGATTGGTGCGATTGCTGTTTTGGGCAACGATGCATCCCGGTTAAAGTGGATGGCCGAGTTCGTTCGCGACCGAACACGATAACGCACCGTCTGTCAGGCGATGGTCCGCCGACAATTGAACCTCAAGAGACTCGCAGCCATGAAGATCGGAACCCATCCGCTGCTTTCCAAACTGAAAGACGCGGAGGTCTTGAAAACTTTCACTCCGGCCGAATTGGAGGCGGTATCGGCGGAGATTCGCGACGTACTCTGCAATTTGCTGGCCACGCGAACCGCCCACTTTGCCAGCAATCTGGGTGTTGTGGAACTCTGTTTGGCTTTGCACACGGAGTACGACTTTCGTCAGGACCGCTTGATCTGGGACACGGGCCATCAGATTTATCCGCACAAGCTCGTCACGGGGCGGTATCTGCAATTTGACTCGATCCGCCATCAGGGAGGCTTGATGGGTTACCCCAACCCTGCCGAAAGCGAATACGACCTGTTCATGACCGGCCATGCGGGTTGCAGCGTCAGCACCGCGATGGGGCTGGCCAGCGGTGATTGCTTGTTGGGGCAAACGACACGACAGAGCGTTGCGGTGATCGGGGACGGGGCGTTGCCCAGCGGCATCGTCTTCGAAGCGATGAACAACGCCGGGGCTTCAGGCGAGAAGCTGACGATCATTTTGAACGACAACAAGATGTCGATTTGCCCGCGGGTCGGCGCCGTCGCCGAGTACCTCGATCGGCTACGGAGCAATCCGTTTTACACCGGCTTGAAGCAGGAAGTCGTCAAGGTGTTGGGATGTGTGCCGAAGTTTGGTGACCCCGCCGAGCGGATGCTCGCCCAGCTGAAAGAAGGGGTGAAGGCCGGTTTTCTTGGCGGGATGCTGTTCGAGGAGCTCGGGATTCGCTACGTCGGGCCGATCGACGGGCACGACATCGGTTTGTTGCGAAAATACCTTCGTCTGGTCCGTGGCATGCCCGGTCCGGTGCTGCTGCATGTGGTGACAGAAAAGGGGCACGGTTATCAGCCCGCCGCACAAAATCCGGTTTACTTTCACACTCCGCCCGCTTTCTTGGACGAAGGTGGCGAGCCGGTGACGTTGGGGAGTGACGGCAGCCCGCCGTTTACCAACTTTGTGCGGGACGCGATTTTGGCTCGGTTGCAGTCTGACCCCTTGGTTACCGTGTTGACCGCGGCCATGTGTCAGGGGAACAAGCTGGAGCCGGTGCGGGAACGGTTTCCCGAACGGTTCTTTGACGTCGGCATCTGCGAATCCCACGCCGTCGCTTTCGCGGCCGGTCAATGCAAGGCCGGACTGAGGCCGATCGTCGATATCTACAGCACTTTCCTACAACGCAGTTACGACCAGATTTTTCAAGAAGTCTGCCTGCAACAGCTCCCGGTGACGTTCTTGATGGACCGATCGGGGTTGACCGGCCCGGACGGACCGACCCACCACGGGCTGTTCGACATCGGCTATCTCCGATCGCTCCCCAACGTGATCCTGATGGCACCGGGTTATGCGGAAGAGGTGGCGCCGATGCTCGACTTCGCGTTGGAGCAGAACATGGCGGTCGCGATCCGCTATCCCAAGGCGGCCGCCTTGCACGTCGGCCACAAGGCGGCGGAACTGCGGTTGGGACGAAGCGAGGTGATTCGGACCGGCACGGACGGAACGATCATCGCCTACGGTGCTGTCCTCGATCAGGTGCTGGCGGCGGCTGACATGCTGAACGACGAAATCAGCCTGACCGTCGTGAATGGCCGATTTGCCAAGCCGATCGATGATGAGATGGTCCGAGCGGCTTTCGAGCGAGGATTTGTGATCACGGTCGAAGAAGCGGCGCGGATCGGCGGCTTCGGCACGGCGGTGCTGGAGTCGGCAGCGGATCAACAGCTCGACACGCGGCGGCTACAGCGACTCGCCTTACCTGATCAGCTGATCGAGCATGGCAATCGAGAAGCCCTGTTGGAACAGGCCGGGTTGGGGCCACAACAGATCGCGGATGCCTGTCGAGCGGCACAAGATTCACTGCTAGGCGAGGGGGCGGCCGAACCCACGCTGACCGGGTCGTCGGCTTCCCCATCTCGGATGAGCCCGATTACTTGAGCGATTCCGAAACCGGTCCTGATGAAACGCATTCCGACCATCCGTCCGCGGATGGCGGGGGAAGCGATTCGCCCTTTCGAGATCCGGGCAGTCGCCCGCGGGTCGCGATCCTGGGCGCACCGGACAGGGCCCGCGTGTTGACCGCATTGGAACGTTTGCGGCCCGCGATCGCGACCCACGCGGACTTGGTCGTCGAGGACTTGAAGTTCTCGCATGACTTCTCCGAAACCCAGATCGACCTGCTGATCGTCCTCGGTGGCGACGGTTCGATCCTGCAAGCGGCGCGTCAGTTGGCCGGCCATGAGATCCCGGTGTTAGGGGTCAACTGTGGGTCGCTCGGTTTTCTGGCGGCGTTGTCGGTCGACGATTTCCTGGAGGCCTGGCCGCGTGTCGCCCAAGGCGGCTTCCGGATTGTCGACCACCTGATGCTACGGGTCTCATTGGTCCGGGGCGGCCAGGTGGTGGCTCAGCAGTTGGCGCTCAACGAAGCCGCCATCTTGGGAGGGCCTCCCTACAATCTGTTGGAAATCGACCTGTATGCTGACGGCACGTTGGCCACGACCTACCGCTGCGACGGGTTGATCGTCAGCACGCCGATCGGCTCGACGGCCCACAACTTATCGGCCGGCGGACCGATTCTCCGCAAGCATCTCCGGGCGATCGTCATTCAACCGATCAGCCCTCATACGCTGACCTATCGGCCGTTGGTCGATTCGGCGGATACGGAACTCGAAATCCTCGTCGCCCGGCCGAACCAGTCGACCAGCATCGTGATCGATGGGCGGGTTTTGAGTCCGATCCACCGTGGTGATCGGATCCAAATCCGTGCCAGCGGCCATCGGTTTCGGTTGCTCTCGGTCCCCGGGCAGAACGAGTATCGTACGCTCCGCGAAAAGTTAGGTTGGGGCGGGAGCGTTTTCCCTTGACCACCGGTCGGAGGCTTGCCTTCGCACTTGGCTCAACGCGTCGGCCAAGCCAGTGAGCGGTTGGCCGTCCGCTCGCAATGAACGTCCCGTGGCCAGAGGTCAGGCCAACACGTCTCGGATCACGTGGCCATGGACATCGGTCAGACGTCGTTGGATGCCGTTGTGATAGAACGTCAGCCGCTGATGGTCCAACCCGAGCAGGTGCAGGATGGTGGCATGGAAATCGTGAACGGTCAGCACGTTTTCGACCGCCTTGTATCCGAACTCATCCGTCGCGCCGTAGCTCATCGGCGTTTTCACCCCGGCGCCCGCCAAGAAGGCGGTGAAACCTTCCGGGTTGTGGTCGCGTCCGCTCGCCCCGGCCTGGTAGGTCGGCATCCGGCCGAACTCGGTACACCAGACGACGAGCGTATCGTTCAGCAGCCCGCGGCGTTTCAGATCCCTCAGTAGTCCGGCGGTTGGCTGGTCGAAGACCGGACCGTGCTTGGCGTATTGGCCGGCCAGATCCTTGTGCCCGTCCCAGTTGCTGACCCCTTCGCCGCCGGTCTGATAAGCACCATTGAACAGTTGGACACAGCGGACGCCCTGTTCCAGCAGGCGTCGCGCCAAGATGCAATTCCTCGCGTAGGCTGCCTTGAGCGGATTCTCGGTGTCGTCCGCGCCGTAGAGTTTCAGGGTTTCTGGCGATTCGGTAGACAGGTCGCCGACCGCCGGAACGCTCAATTGCATCCGGGCCGCCAATTCGTAGCTCGAGATCCGGGCGGCCAGTTCCCCGTCGCCCGGATAGCGTTCGGCGTGCCGACGATTCAGCCGATCAAGAAATTGGCGTGTCTTCAGATCGGCCGCTTCGTCGATGCCGGGGGGCCGCCGCAGATTCCTCAGCGGTTTGTCGGCGTGGAAGTCGGTCCCTTGGTAGGCGGCGGGCAGGAAGCCCGGTCCCCAGTTGTTGACACTCGATTGCGGCGTGCCGCGAGGATCGGGGATCGCGACGTAAGCCGGCAGGTTTTCGCTTTCGGTCCCCAGCCCCCAGGTCAGCCAGGCGCCCATGCTGGGAAAGCCGTCGAGGGTGAATCCGGTGGACATCAGGTTTTCGCCTGGCCCGTGAGTGTTCGTTTTGCCGGTCAGCGAGTGGAGGAAGCAGAGGTCATCGGCGAGTTCGCCCAGGTGCGGGACGAGTTCGGAAATCATCTTGCCGCACTCGCCCCGCGGCTTGAATTCCCAAGGGCTGCGGGTGAGATTCCCTTGCGACCCTTGGAAAGTCACTAGGTTTTCGGCACCGGGCAGCGGCTGGCCGTGGCGTCGGATCAGTTCCGGTTTGTGATCGAAGGTGTCGAGTTGGCTGCAGGCTCCGGCGCAAAAGATCACCAACACCCGCTTGGCCTGCGGGGCAAAGTGACCGGGACGCGGGGCGAACGGATCGCGTGGGTCGATGTCGGGTACCGGCCGGACGCCGCCGGTCGGATTGTCGCTAGCGGCCTGGCTTTCTGTAGCGACCGCATCGGCTTGGCCGAGCAGGCAGGCGAGCGCCAAGCCCCCCATGCCGCTGGTCGCGTCCAGTAACAATCGTCGTCGGTTCATCATTCGCATGCGTTGTCGCTCCGATCGGTCGGCCACAGACGAGACGAAACCCGTTGGTCACGAATGGGATGCTCCGCAGATGCAAGCCGACCCAGAAACCTTCAGTTTACCTGCTACGGATCAGTCGTTCATCCGCGATCGAGTGGGCTCGTCTCAGACTTTCGGTTTCAGCCAGAAAACGGTCTGCGTCGACGGCATAACCGGCGGTCGGCCGAAGTTCCGGTCCCCGCCCGCCTGACTCGATCATTCGCAGGGCTCGGAAATAGGCGTTGAAGTGCCCCATCAGTCGTTCACGGGTCGCCTTGGCGACGATCGATGACATCGCGACGGGTGGGAAGCGATCCCCCTTGATCGTGAACCGCCACCGGATCGAAGGCGATCGTTGATCGGCGGTTGCAACCGGTCGCAAGCGGTATTCGCTGCATGGTTTCCCTTCGACGACAACCGACATCAGGCGGTCCGGACAATGGTGTTGGAGCAAGGCCCCGTAGCGGGAACGCCCCCCATGGCGATCGCTGAAGACATCGATCTCGGCCGACGGGTCGTCACCGTCCGCATGCTGATGCAGCAGCCCTAAGGCCAATTCGCAGGTTAGCCGGCTCAACAGATCGGCCTTGTTCTCGCGACCCAGCATTCGGTTGTAGCGTGCGGCGTCGATCACCCGGGCGGCGATGCCCACGAGTTGCAAGCCACCGGCTTGCCAGTGTCGGATCAGTCGCTGCGTGGGTGACAGATCCGTTTCTTGCGCGTTCGACATTCCGGGCGACTGCTGCTCGTTGGCCTCGGTGACGTCGGGCTCGGTAACGCCGGGGGTGACGGATGACGATCGATCAGCGGCTGCCATGCCGGCGAACCATGGCTGTTTGAGCAAGCCTGGCCAATCCGCGGCCGCGATCCGCTTGAACCAGCCGCTTTCGTCAAGATCGGGATCGGGCAGTCCGGCCCAGTTGGCGGCGGCGACAGTCACGCAGCGAAGTCTGCCAAGGCCATCGGCGCGGGCGCCGCGATCGGGCCCGACGCCGCCCGCCGAGCGTCCTGCCGGGCGAAAAAGCAACTTGGAATCGTCGACTCGCAGGGTCCCGACGCCCGGCAGGTCGATCGGTTCGGCGAGGCGGTCGTCCGCCCCATCCCAAGCAAAACCGGGCTGGAGCCGCCAGGCCGTGGCGACGATCACCAGCGGTCCGAGGCGTGGGCCGTAACCGGCTTCGTCCGTCGCGATCAACAGGCTCATTCGACGGTCCCGATCAAACGGAGGGGCGCCACACGGCGGAAGGGTGGGGGAATCCCAAACGCTTGTCGACCACGTTCCAGGGGACCAGACCTTGTCGGTAACGACGGAGGTTTTCGCAGACCAAGTCGGTGGTGTCGGGAACCCGGCGGGCCGATTGCGCGCCGACGTGTGGCGTGATCAGCACGTCGGTCCGGTCCCACAGCCGACTTCCGGGAGACAGCGGTTCGACCTCGGTCACGTCGAGCCCTGCTCCGGCCAGGTGTCCCAGTTCCAAAGCCGCGACGAGGGCCGATTCGACGACGATCGCGCCGCGGGCGACGTTGATCAGGTAGCTGCCGGACTTCATTTTCGCGATCATCGCGTCGTCGAACAAACCCTCGGTCGAATCGTTCAAGGGGAGCGTCAGGATCACGATGTCGCTGAGGGCCAGCAGTTCCTCCAAGCCTTCGGGCGGCAGCAACCGCTCGATCTCGGGTGGCGCCGATTCGGGGTAGTGGTCGGTCGCTACCATCCGGATGTCCCAGGGGGCCAACATTTTGGCGATGCGGCGGCCGTTGCCCCCGAAGCCGACGATGCCGACCGTTTTGCCACGCAGGTCATCGGTCGGCAATCGGATGAACTCGCGTCGCTGCGTTGCCTCGGTGAATCGACGAATCTGTCGCAGCAGCCCGAACATCAGGGCGAACGTCTGCTCGGCTACTTGGGGGGCGAACAGCCCGGACGCGCTGCTGACGACGATATCCGACGCGATCACTCCCGGCACGAGGCAGTGGTCCAAACCGGCAGCGGACGACTGAATCCAACGCAACCGCTTGGCTCGCAGCACCCGGTCCCAGTCGACCGGAACCTTGGCATGTCCGATGAAAATGTCGGCGGTCGGCAACAGCTCATCGACCCTTTCTTGACCCGCGTCGACGACTTCATAGTCGCCTGCCGCCTCGCGAATTCGCGGCAAGCAGTTCGGGGTGACGGGATAACAGAGGACGATTCGTGGCAGCATGTTGAGGCGGAGTTGAGATGCGATTGGGGAAGAAAACTTGTCGACGAAAAAGGGTTGCTGATGGCGACGCAGTCGGGTGGGTCGCGTGAAGGCTGTTCAGGAAGCATCGCCATGGTCGGCTGGCGGCACGTCTGCTGCCGGCACGTCTGCCGGTGGCACGTCTGCCGGTGGCGTCGCCAGCGGGTCGTCGTCCGCAGGCAGCGGGCCGTGATGGTGGAGGGTCGGATCGACTTGGGCGAGCCAGCCGCACGCGGCACATTCCGCCAAATCCGCCCAGTGGGAATCGGCACCCCACAACGGTTGGCCATCGATCGGGCTGCGGGCATCCTCCGGGTCAGGAAACGTCGGACGACGGGAGAGGTCCGGTTCGGTCCAGACGGCGTCGCATTCGTCACAAACGACCAGCGGATAGGTCGTCCCGCCAGGGCTCGTGTAGATCCGGATTCCGCCGAGGCCGTCGCCGCAGCTGGGGCAGGGACCGACACTGTGGCGAGGGGTGGGCATCGCAGGCGAGGCTCTCGTGAGGGTCGATCCGAACGGACGGAAAAGGGAAGGGGCGGGAAGCGTTTGAGAGCGTGCGGGTCTACAGCGGGTAGGCGGTGATCACACGGTCTTGTTCCAGCACAAGACGAACCCGCTTGGCGATCGGGTTTCTGCGACGCTGCCCTTCACTGCCTCCCACGTAACCGACCCGTTTGCCTAGGTCGATGGTGTAAACCGTTCGTCGGTCCTCGTCCTTGCGGGTCGTTTTCGAACCGGCCAGGGCTTGACGGTAGGCCGCATCGACGGTGACCAAGGCACCTGGCATGCCGCCGTCGAAGACGCCATGAGGCCCGGGTCGATCGGGATCGTCGGCGACATGGCGTTCCAGATGTTTCAATCGATGCCCCTCCTGGCTGCCGCGGGTATAGAGCAACCCGGCCGGCGACCGATAACGCTCGTTCCCTTCTTCGGTCAGCAATCCGTAGAGCGGCGCGGTGGCGTTGGAGGTTGCCGGCGACGCGATCGCGGGCTCAGGTGAACTCGGTGCGGCCCCCGAGGGAGTGGTGCGCGAAGGGACGTCGGCCGTGGCCGGGGAAACGGCAGGCGGTCGCTCGGACGATGGCCGCTCGGACGGCGGTCGCTCGGACGATGGCTCCGTTTGGGCCGTTGAGGAAAATCCCGGCAATTGCCAACCGAAGCGATCGTTCAACTGCGGTTGGGAAACCGCGTAGGCCGCGACCAGCAGCGCCAGTGCCAGTCCGCCGATCGACTTTCGGCCGCCACGTTTGGCTCGGGGAAATGGTTGCTCAGCGGTCATCAAAGCGGATTCCAAATGCCAGCGGCTCGCAGGGTGGTACCGTGGACCGCGATGTCATGCGCCGCGTCCCAGGCGAGCCGTTTCTCACCGCGGATGACCCGGGCCAAATCGGCGAACTCGCCGTCATAACGGCCGCCGACGAGATCGAGTCGGACCGTCCGCCTGCCTTGTTCGAAGTCGCCGACGGCCCGCTTCAGCGACAACTGAACGACGCCAGATTCCAAAGGAGCGATCTCGAAACTGCCTTGGGTCCCGGTCACGTTGAACCGCCGTCGCGGCCCGCCGAAGGGATCGGTGAAATTGGCTCGGACATTCGCGGTCGCCCTCGGATAAACGAGCACGGCGAGTTGGTTGTCAGGCACGCCGTCGTCCGCCGAAGGGGTGGAGAACGTTTCCACTTGAGTCGGTTCGCCTAACAGGGTGACGACGATGTCGATCAGGTGACACCCGATTTCGAACATCGCCCCGCCGGGTTGGAGCACGAGTTGGCGGCGGGAGGCCGGATCGGCGAGCTTGCCCATCGAGGCATCCACTTCGGTGACCTCACCCAGCCAGCCCTCACGAACGGCGTGGAGGAGAAGCTCGAAAGCGGGATTGTACCGGAGCATGTAACCCATTTGGACCGTCAGTCCGGCCGCCTCCGCCGCCCGCCGCATTTGGGAAAAAGCGACGTGGTCGACGCCACCCGGCTTGTCCAGGTGAACGTGCTTGCCAGCCTGGATCGCCCGCAAGGCGGCTTGGGTTGCCTGGTCGAAGTCGGTTTCCACAGCGACCGCTGCCAGATCGGGAACGGCCAGCAATTCCGCTTCGCTCATCGCCGGCACCTCGGCATACGGTTTCCGATCTGCGACGGCGGCGCGACGCTGCGGGTCAGGCTCCGACCAACCGGCTACCTTCCAGTTCTGAGGTTGGCCGAGCATCGCGGCGAGCTTGCCGGCGGCATGAGCGTGCGTGGTCCCGATTTGGCCACAAACGATCGGCACGGGCGTGTCGCTCGGGTTGTCCTGGGCGGCGGCTGTCGACACCGATTGTGAGGCAAGGGCGATGACGGTGCCCGCCTTCAGCCATTCGCGACGCGTCAGCAATCCGGGTGCGTTGTCGGGAGTCTGAGTCATTCGTCGTCTCCGCCGGGTGGCAATCGGGGACGCAGGGGCTGTCCGTCGGAATCAACCGGATAGGCGGCACCGTGCGTTTCCAAGGATTCGATCAAGGCCATCATCATCCCCAGCAAGCGTTCCGGTTCGGAGTCCGCCAAATCGTACGATTCGGACGGATCGTCGGAAAGCTGAAACAACTGAAATTGGCTGCCTGCCGCCGCAGACGCTGTGGGAAAGTGATGGTAGATCACCTTCCAATCGCCGTCGCGGTAACTCGTCCAGTGGTCGCTGCGATGCGGGGCGTGCGGGTAATGCATCAGAAACCTTGACGGGTGGTCCGGGTCCTCTGCGCCTGTCAGCAGCAGATCGAGCGGTCTGCCATCGATCGTGTGCGAGGCACCCGCCACGGCGCCGGATGGTTCCAACTCGGCCAAGCCGAGGATCGTCGGGAACAGGTCACAAACGTTGGCCATCCGGTCTTGGATTTTGCCGACCGCGATCGGCAAGCGGCGTTGGTGAACTTGGTCCGGATTCGGCTCGGCCCAGGCGGCGATGAACGGCACACGGGTTCCCCCTTCGTAATGCGACCCTTTCTTGCCTCGCAACGGCGCGGCACAAGCGACCGCGTGTTCGTGCCCCAGCGGCGCGTCGGTGCCGTTGTCCCCAAGGAACAACACCAACGTGTTCTCAGCGACCCCCAATCGGTCGAGATGATCCAGGACATCCCCCAGCGACTTGTCCATGCCTTCGATCAGTGTGGCGAAGGCCCGCGCCGCCGGCGGCTTTCCCGAATCCTCGTAGTTCGCCGAGAATCGCGGGTCGGCCTCAAACGGGGCGTGGACGGCGTAATGCGACAGGTACAGAAAAAACGGCTGCTGGTCCGCGACCGCAGCGGAAACCTGCTTGCAGGCCTCGATCGTCAACGCCTCGGTCAGGAACGTATCGGAGCCGTGATAAGCCTCCAATCCGGGCACCGCGTGATGCGCCCGAGGGCCGCCCCAACCGAAGTTTTTCGCAGCAAAATAGCTGCCTGGTGCGCCAAACGAAGCGCCTGCGATGTTGACGTCGAAACCGAGCGCCGCCGGATCGGCCCCGGCGGAATCCCGCGGGGCGAAGTGCCCCTTGCCGACGTGAATCGTGCGATACCCGCCCTCGCGCAAACGCCCGGGCAGGGTCACGTCGCCCGGCTTCAGGCCGCCCCAGTTCCACTCCGCCGCTCCCCCGGGCCCGGCGTTGTTGCGATCCGGATTGATCCAATTGGTCGTGCGGTGCCGGGCCGCGTTCTGGCCCGTCATGATCGAAACCCGCGTCGGCGAGCAGACGCTCATCGCGGAAAACTGGTTGAATCGGATGCCCTTGGCCGCGAGTCGCTCCATCGCCGGCGTGCGGTAGAACTCGTTCAGCGGATGGACCACCGCCTGCCCCGCGTCGTCTGTCAGGAAGGGGACGGACGTATCCATGACCCCCATGTCGTCGACCAAAAACAGGACGACATTCGGCGGCGAATTTGACGCTGTGCCAGCCGACGCAACATGGCCGAAACCGGCCCCGGCGAAAGCCAACGTGGCGACCGCGAAGGCGAGTCCCATCCGCTTGGTGATCCGATTAGCCATCAGGCCATCACTCCTGAAAAAAAGCCGTCGCCCGGCACCAGCAACCAGCCGACCGCCAGCCGCGTCGGTCGGGCTGGCGCCGGAAGGTCGGCAAAAGGGTTTCCAGCGACGAACGGTTGTATCGGCTGCGAGAAAAAATAGGCCGGCCAGGAAAAAAGCACCGATCGGGCAAGCATTTCGGCTGAGGCAAACTGCGCCGCCACGTCGATCGATTTCAGCAGCACCAAAGGTTGGTGCTGCGAGGCCGGATTTCAAGGCCTGGACAGGCGAGGATCGC
>RECD01000008.1 GCA_007694185.1 Planctomycetaceae bacterium | reverse complement strand
GCGTAGACGTCGTAGTCAAACAGCTTGTGTTTGGTCGTGTTGTAGCGGGCCGCGAGCCATTCGCGGGCCATCGCCATCCCGACCGAGTTGGCGATCCCTTGACCCAGCGGGCCGGTTGTCGTTTCGATTCCGGCGGCTTCGGCGAATTCGGGGTGTCCGGCGCAGACACTGCCGATCTGGCGGAAACGCTTGATGTCGTCGAGGGTGATCGAGAGCCGATCGGTGGGGTTGCCCTGGTCGTCGACGGCCCGGACGCCGGCCAGGTGCAGGGTGCTGTACAGCAGCATCGACGCGTGCCCGCACGACAGCACGAACCGATCGCGGCCGGGCCAGTGGGGGTGTTTCGGGTCGTAGCTCAGCGTGTGGTTGAACAATTGGTACGCGATCGGCGCAAGCGCCATCGGGGTACCGGGATGTCCGCTGTTGGCCGTTTGGACCGCGTCCATGCTGAGGGCACGGATCGTATCGATCGCGGTCTTTTGCAACTCGGTCGTCGCCACGCTCATCTCGTTATTCCTTCTCTCAAACTGGCTATATCGCAGACCGGGGCGAACCCGAGAATGTGGGCCCCCCGATCGGTCATTTTCAGGTAGGGTGGTTTTGTCAACAGGGTAATGATCGCCGCAATCAGCGGGAAGGGCACGGGCCGAAGAGCGGGTCAATGATTCCAGACGAACTCGCTGCTGTTGACCAGCACCCAGAACAGGTCCTCGATCAACTGCTGGCGGTTCGGGCCGGCCTTTTTACCCGCTTCGTTGTCCTCCGGTTCGGTCCGCGTGCCGGTGGCCAAGCGGCTGAGGAAGGCGTCTCGTTCCGCCGGGTCGGGATACCGGTTCAGCACGCAGAGGTAGACCGAATCGATCGCTTCGGCGTCGCTGCGGGCGAAGCGATGGATGTGAGCGGTGGCGCTGAGCAGCGGGTCGCTGTTGGCGTGTTCGCGAACGAGTTTGCCGTTGAGCATCAGCAGACGCTGCGAGATCGTCGTCGCCTCCTGATCGAACTCGTCTTCTCCGATGTCACCGAACCGGTCGACGAAATCGTTCACCCCGCCAAACTTTAGGAGCTGGACGATCAGCGACGAGTCGCGGTTGATCGCCTTGACGCGGGACGCCTGAATGACGCTGGCGGCCACCTGTTCGGGCCGCAGTCGCGACAGCGGGAAGACACAGCCCAAGGCTTCGTGTTCGGGGGTGACCTCGAAGTCGGCGGCGCTGTCGAGGCGGAACGCGCGGGAGTGCGCGATCACTCGGATCAGGTGGCGGATGTCGTAGCCGGACCGGATCAGTTCGTCGGCCAAGGTGTCGAGTGCGGGTGGCGGCGTTTGGTCGAGCGGCAGGTCGTCGACTGCTGGCCCGGCGGGGCGGCCGAAGAGCAGTGCCCAGACTCGGGAGGCGACGTGCAGGGCGACTTGACGGTTTTCGGGATGCGTCAACCAGGCCGCCAAGCGTTCCCGATCGGTTCCCGACGCTGGCAACCATTCACTCCCCCAGGGCACGTCCGCTTCGACTTCCGTTTCCTCATCGGCGTCGAGGAATTGGTAGCGATAGGCATGATCCGAATCGCGAATTCCCTGCAACCCGCTGAAGCGGGCGGGGGCGAAGAACGCGGCCAGGGCGTGGAAGTCACGTTGCGTTCCGGGGCGGCTGCCGGCGGTATCCCCCAACGAGACGTTGCCCAGGAAATCATCATGGCACTGCAAGCAGTCGATCCGCAAGCCGAGCATCGACCGTGAGAATCGGGCCGCCAGCCGGATCGGATCGGGCTGCTCCTCTTCTTGGGTACTCAGTGTCACGGTCAAAAAATTGACCTCGGGCCGATCCGTCGCCAGGCCTCGGGCGGTGACGAGTTGACGCAGCAACTGATCCCATGGGCGGTTTTCGGCGATCGCTTCACTGAGCCACAGCCGAAAACGACGGCGCCGGAAGGCGATGAACGGGCCGTCTTCAGCCCCGACGAACATGCGGGTGAATCGTTCGCCCCAATAGTCGTGGTGGCGAGGATCCTGCAGCAGCCGTTCCAGATGGATGGACGACCGCCGTGTCTCGGGTTGCCCCGCCAAAGCTCGCCATTCCTGCAGGGCGACGCCCGACCCGACGAGGGCCAAAGAGAGGCGGCGACAGACCGTCGTCCAGTCGGCTTGGTCGGCGACAGGCACCCCGGCTCGGTTCCAAGATTCGGCCGTCGCCTGATCGAGCCGGGCGACCGCTTCGAGCAACTCGGGTCGTTCGGTTGGCTGGTGGGAAACGTGCTGGACGTCCGGGGCATCCTCCGATCGTGTCGAGCCGGCTGGCGAAGATATCGCTGAGCTCACAGGCGTTATCGGTGCAAGATCGGAAGGCGTGATCGACCCGGCATCAGCATCTGCTCGACCGCTCGGGGGAAGGCCACGGGCGAGAAACGAAGCGAGCAGAAAGCCGACGAGGGCCAACAGCGACGCCCGTTTGATCAGCTTGATGAGAGAGCGGAACATCTTCGGCGGCCCTGGGGATGGTGTTGTCCGGTAGGTTTGCCACGCGGAGTCTGTGGCGGGGTTGGCTTCGCTGTCGGAGTGGTCCGTCCGAGGTGTCGCTTCATTTCGTCTGCCGCGGGGGACTAGAATTCGAGAGGCCCACCGTCGGCTCTGGCTGCCGAAGCGGCGCCTCCCGAGTGGCCCCCCGAGTCCGCCATACCCGTTCATGGTACCGAAATCGATGGCAACCGCACGCAGGAACTGTTGGGAAATGAACATCGCGATCGCCGCGCGGGGCGTCAGCGTCGCCTTGTTGATCTGGGTTTGTCCGATCGGCGGGGCGGCGGTCTCGGCGCAGGGGACGCCCGAGCAATTTCGTCGTGTCGCCGAACTGGACCGGCTGACTCGCGGCGGGGTATTGAACGAGTCGGTGACGCTGAATTGGTTCGGCGATCGAGATCGGTA
>RECD01000232.1 GCA_007694185.1 Planctomycetaceae bacterium | reverse complement strand
AGCAAGCAGGAGGTGGCGTTCGACGATTTGCGGACCGGAGTCATTGCGATCAGTGCTTGCACGTTCCATATTGACTGGAAAACCATGTATGGAAGTTGTAATCAACTGCGCGTCAGCTCAATTCGTTCCCTCGGTACTAGAGAAAAGTATACATGTCCCAGAATGACGCGAACCCGGAGCAGACGCGGCTGTCGGATGCGACCGGCGAACCGGGAGCCTGGAAGCTATGGGGCCCCTTTTTGTCGGAGCGGCAATGGGGTACCGTCCGCGAAGACTACTCGGCTGACGGCGACGGGTGGCGGTCGTTCCCGCACGACGACGCCCCCAGCCGCACTTACCGCTGGGGCGAAGACGGGCTGCTGGGAATCACGGATCGCGAGTGCCGATTGTGCTTCGCACTCGCCCTCTGGAACGGCCACGACCCGATTCTCAAGGAGCGGTTGTTCGGGTTGACCAACCCGGAAGGGAACCACGGCGAGGACGTCAAGGAGCTTTACTACTACCTCGACGCCACGCCGACCGCGAGCTACCTGAAGGGCCTCTACAAGTACCCCCGCGTCGCTTTTCCCTATCAGCAACTGGTGCAGCGAAATGCCGAGCGCGGTTTCCACGACCGCGAGTTCGAATTGCTCGATAGCGGGGTAATGGACGCGGGGCATTTTGATGTCGTCGCCGAATACGCGAAAGCCGCTGCCGAGGACATCTTGATCCGCCTGACGGTGACGAACCATGCGTCTGAACCGGCCCAATTGCACCTGCTGCCAACGCTTTGGTTCCGCAACACGTGGAGTTGGGGCGGCGGCTATGAGGCGGACTGGGGTAAGCCCGCGTTGTGGCGAGAAGGTGACGGTGTCATCGCCGAGCATCCGTCGCTGGGGCGATATCGCCTCGATGCGGACGACACGCCGGATTGGCTGTTCACCGACAACGAAACGAATGCGCACCGCCTGTACGGGTCTGAGAGCCGATCGACTTTTGTGAAAGACGCCTTCCACGATCGGATCGTTCGCGGGCAAGCCGATGCGGTTAACCCCGACGAACGGGGGACGAAGGCGGCAGCCGTTTATCGTCTGGAACTGCCGCCAGGTGGCTCAGCGACCGTCCGTCTGCGGCTTCGCGCAGCGGACCAGTCCGCGGCTGCGTTTGGCGATCGCTTCGAGACCGAGTTCCAATCGCGGGTCGATGAAGCGGACCAGTTTTATCACGGCCTCGCACCGCAGTTGGACGGTGCCGAGCGAGCGGTGTTTCGCCAAGCGAATGCCGGTCTGATCTGGTCCCAACAGTTCTTCTATTACCATATCCGCGACTGGGTCAGCGGCGATCCCGACCAGCCCGCGCCGCCGGCCCACCGGGCGCACCCCAACCACGATTGGAACCACTTATTCGCTCGCGACGTGCTCTCGATGCCCGATAAATGGGAATTCCCTTGGTTCGCCGTCTGGGATACGGCGTTTCACATGATCCCGCATGGCGACCTCGATCCGGCGTTCGCCAAGGACCAGTTGCTGCGATTCCTCCGCGACTGGTACCAGCACCCCAATGGCCAGCTTCCAGCATACGAGTTTAACTTTGGCGACGTGAACCCGCCGGTCCACGCCTGGGCCTGTCGTCAGGTTTATGAGCGGGATGGCAAGCGGGATAAAGTATTTCTCAAGCAGGCGTTTCAGAAGCTGGCCCTCAATTTCACCTGGTGGGTGAACCGCAAGGATCTGACGGGCCGCCACCTGTTCGCTGGCGGGTTCCTGGGGCTGGACAATATCGGCGTGTTCGACCGCTCGCACGCGCTACCCACCGGCGGCCATCTGGAGCAAGCGGACGGCACGGCATGGATGGCGTTCTACTGTGCCGAGATGCTGGTGATTGCCTTGGAGCTGGCTCAGGACGACCCGGCTTACGAGGACATGGCCAACAAATTCCTGGAGCATTACGTTTCGATCACGCACGCCATCAACACGCTCGACGGAACCGGGCTGTGGGACGAGGAAGACGGCTTTTACTACGATCATCTGCACCTCGATGGCAAGCTGATCCCGCTCAAGGTGCGATCGATGGTCGGGCTGATCCCGCTGTTCGCGGCCGAGCCGATTTCGCGGGAAGTGCTGGAACGATTGCCCGCCTTTCGCAGGCGGCTGGGCTGGTTTGTGCGACATCGCTCGGACGTCCTTGGTCACCTGGAACTGCCCGCCGCCGATGCTCCGCTGGAGCGGCCAGGCTATCTGCTCTCGCTGCCCTCACGGCAACGGCTGGAACGGCTGTTGCGATGCCTGTTCGACGAAAGCGAATTTCTTTCGCCTTACGGGGTGCGGTCGCTGTCTCGAGTCCATGCTCAGCGACCCTACGTGTTCCAGGCGGGTAATGTCGATCACACGGTGGCTTACTTGCCGGCCGAGGCCGATAGCGGCATATTCGGCGGCAACTCGAACTGGCGCGGGCCGATCTGGTTCCCGGTCAACTTCCTTCTGATCGAGTCGTTGCGGCGGTACGGAAACTTTTACGGGAATGAATTGAAGGTTGAGATTCCGACGGGGTCGGGTCAATGGAAAACGCTCAACCAGGCGGCTGACGAAGTTGCCCGTCGGCTGGTGACGATTTTTCTTGCCGACGACTCGGGGCGTCGTCCCAGCCATGGGGACGACCGCCGTTATACGGACGACCCGCACTGGCGCGAGCTGATCCTGTTCTACGAGTACTATCACGGTGACTCGGCACGCGGATGTGGGGCGAGTCATCAGACAGGCTGGTCGGCCCTGGCAGCGACGCTCCTCCGCGACCGCTCGCCGCGTATTCACGACCTGTAGCCAAGGTTCGTGCATCAAAAGCCTTCCAGCACGAGGTACTCAGCGCTTTCTGTGTCGTCAACGAGAAGCATCTGGACCACATCCTTCGAATCGGGGCGTCCCGAAAGCAGACGAAGAGCAGCGTCTGCCTTTGTTGGCGAGGCCCGGCCGAGCGACCCGTTCGGCCAAATCTACGACGATTTTACCCACAGAGTCTGCGGAAGAGCTTCTACTTTCAAGCAGCAGGAACCCACGCATGAGTTTCACAAAGGTGCGAACGATATTCACGATCCGCCGTACTTACCAATCCGACGCAATGCCAATCGAAGGTCACGCTGCGGTGCCGGTTTGTTTTCGAATCGATACGCTCAAGCTGCACCGTCAACGTGGCGGCAAGGATGTCCACCCGCGAGATTTGATGGACTGCTAACCGGTGTTCAAACCAAGCGGCAAGCTCACCTGCGATGTAGGTATCGATTTCGCCGAGTGAATGGTGGTTGCATGTTCCCCGCAATACGTCGATCTTCAGCTCACCTGCGGGGATTGTCGCGAAAAGCTCTAGATCTTGGCGCATCCGCCAACCAACAAACATCTGGCAAAACGTATGAGCGTGATCCTGAAGTACTTTGTAGCCCACGACGACCCTCAAATGATTCCACAAGCGACCGTTTTTTTGTGCCGCATCAGCACGAGCGGCGCGGCCGGGCGGAGTTTGGCTTTGAGGAGCTCTGCCTAGCCGAACAGCCAAGCGCAACCCGCAACCCGATCACCGGCCTCAAATCGCCGTGATCCGGTGGATTCATGACTATACGTCGTCAATCGCATCGGGAAAACCTCGGTCACGATCGGTCGATCGCCCCCGGCGTGGAACTTGCACCGCGATTCGGCAGCGGGAACCAGCATTCGTCCGAGGAAGCAGGACAATGTCGCTTCGTTTGTCGCAGATCAGAATGACGAACGGGCGGTTGGCCTTGAACTCAGGGATGAATGCACGAATTGTGGGAGCGTGGGTGGCACGAATCGTGAAGCGGATCATCTCGCCACGTTCCCAATGGCACGAAACGGGGGTGGCGCGACACCCTCCGTCTGCTGTAGAGGCCGTCGGTTGAGGTATCATGGGGGTTCAACGGGGGGCTTTGTGGCTCGGTTTTGCGTCCGTGGATGCGGCGTGGCGACTCGGGTGAACTCCGTCCATCTGGATCACGATTGTCAGGACTGCTAACCGATGGCTTCTTGGATGGCTCTTTACGGTGAACTTCGGGCGGCTCGTTGCGGCAGACAGGTCGCTGATTCGACTGGCACCGGGGTTTCGCGGCGCTTCGGGATGTTGACGCATCCACGCGGTTTGGGGACTCGCATCGGCTGTTGGCTGGTGCTCGTTTTGATCGGCGCGATGTTGGGGCCTGCCGCCGTTGCGGTGCGTGCCGAGTTTCCGAAGTCCCGGGTGATCACCCATGGGACTGGGCATCACTGGTTCGGGTATTACGACAAATTCCAGTTCGACCCGACCAATCGGTATGTGCTGGCGATGTCGGTCGATTTCGAACATCGGTCTCCGACGGCCGACGACGAGATCCGGATCGGGATGGTGGATCTGCAGGACGGCGACAAATGGATCGAATTGGGAACGAGCCGAGCTTGGAATTGGCAGCAAGGCTGCATGCTTCAGTGGTTGCCTGGGTCGGATTCCCAGATCCTGTGGAACGACCGCCAAGATGGTCGCTTCGTCTGCCACTTGCTGGATGTTTTTACACGCGAACGGCGCACGATCCCGTTTCCAATTTACTCCGTCAGTCCCGACGGCACCTGGGCTGTGTCAACCGATTTTTCAAGGATTCAGGACGTTCGCCCCGGCTACGGCTACGCGGGCATCCCGGACCCTCATGCCGAGGAACTCTCACCGGCCGATTCTGGGATTCTGCGGGTTGATCTTCAGACCGGTTCGGCTCGACAGATTTTGTCGATCGACCAGATCGCTCGGATGGGCGAGATCCCCAAGCCAGAACCGGGAATCAAGCATTACTTCAATCATCTGCTCGTCAGCCCCGATGGCGGTCGGTTCATTGCCCTGCACCGCTGGCGCTACCCGGATGGTACGAGGCTGACTCGGTTGATCACGGCCGATCCGGAAGGCGAGGACATCCGGATCGTCATTCCCAACGGATACGCTTCTCACTTCATCTGGCGCGACCCGGAGCACATCTTGGTGCAGTCGCGGCATCTGCTGGGTGAGGAGGGGTGGGCGAACTTTCTTGTCGAGGACCAACCCGGTGGCGGGAGTGTGCGTTTGGTCGGGAAGGGCGTCCTCGACCCGGGCGGGCACCTGTCCTACCTGCCGGGCGGGGAGTGGATCCTCAGTGATACGTATCCCCAAACCGCGGCCAGGGTCCAAACGCCGCATCTGTTTCACTTGGCAACCGGCCGGCGGGTCGATTTGGGCCATTTTCCTGTCGGTGAAAAATACCGAGGTGAGTGGCGGGTCGACACTCACCCTCGATACAGTCGAGACGGCCGATTCGTGTGCATTGATGCGCCGGATGGCGAGCGAGGCCGTCAACTTCATCTGATCGATCTCGACGGATGGTTGTCACGCCAAACGCCGTGAATCGACAGGTCAGTCGCCCCCCGTGGTCGGCTGGAAGCAGAGCAGTTGGCCGTTTTCCAGGCTCACATAAATGTGACTGTCGGCATCGACCGCGATCCCCCCTTTGGTGGCCTCGGCCGGTAACGGGTGCTGCCACAACGGCTTGCCGTCCTCGATCCGGAACGCGACCAATTGGGACTGATCGGGAGCGGCAGCGGTGTGGCCGGTAGCCAGTAAGGTCGACCCGCCGATCGCAAAACTGGTGAACCGCCACTCCTGGTCATCCTGCCACATCCGTCGAGGGGGCGGTTGGCGTCCTCGGCGGCGTAAGAACTCGCCGGCCAGATCTTTCTTGAGCCTGCCCGGTTCGCCGTCGGTTCGGGGGAATTCGCGAGCCAGATTGCCGAACTCGCTGCCATCGTAATTGGCGTCGAAGCAGAGGATCGAGCGGTCCGGTAGCGTGTGTTCCAGTGAGATGAAGCGGTTGTAGCCGGGATACCAGGGGTAGAACGCGGTACGGTACTCCGAGTTCAGTTGGTGCTTCGGTTCGTTCAAGCATTCCAGGCTGGTCAGGTCATAGCGGGCGACTTCATACACACCGCCGCCGGGGAATCGCAGTTCGCCGTCGACCACGGACAATTCGCCCTGCATGCTGATCCCGCTGTCCACCAGTTCGGACATTTTTCCGGACGTTCGATTGATCGCCAACAGCTTTCCCGACTCGGTGTCCAAAGCGGCTACGACGGTTCCGTCGTAATGCGTGATCCCGGCGGCGGCATAGACCCGATCACCCTCGACCGCGACGCCACCGGCGACGGGTTGTCGGGAGACGAGCTTGCCGAACAGCGGGATTCGTCGGTCTCGCTGGGCAACCAGAAAGCTCCAGAGTTCGCGGCCGGTCGTCGCTTCCAACGCATAGACGCGACCGTCGGCAGAACCGACAAACAGGCGATCTCCGGAGATCGCGGGAGGATAATAGATCGCCCCGCCGAGGTGTTTCACCCAGACCGGTTCTCCATCGGCTCGGAACGCTCGCAGGCTGCCTCCTCGGTCGGCGACGAATGCGTAGCCGCCGGCGGCGACCGGCGCCGTCGGGAGGTCACCGTCGATGATCTGAGTCGTCCATGCCAAGGTGACCTCAGCGGGGATGTCGACGCCCGCTAGATCGGCTCGTGCAGAGCCGCCTCGAAATCCGAGCCAATCGCCGTCGCGAATCGCCAGCGGTTCGACCGAGGGTGCCAGGTCGCCGACCGTCAGCGAACGCCCTTCGATCTGCTCGATCGACTCGGTCGAATCGATCGGTTCCTCGACGGGTCGCAGGGCGATGTTTCCGTACAGCGACAATTCGCAACCGCACATCCAGGGTCCCCAGTAGAGGTGGCCGCCGGCGATCAGCACGCCGTCTTGGCAAGGGGGACGCATCGGGGCGATGTGGCGTGCTTGGAGGTCATCCGTCATCAGGCGGACCGTGCCGCCGGTTGCGCGAAAGAAGATGCTGTCGAGGTTCCCGGTCGCTCGGGTGCAGGCCCGCCGTGCCGCGAAGCTGCTGAGCACCGCCCCGGATCGGTAATCGAGTGTGACGCCTTGAGTGTTCTGTGGACCGGCGGCGTAGATCGCGTCATCCCGCAGGACGAGTTGCAGGTTGCCTTCGGGGTGAATCCATCGCAACGACCCATCGAGCGTTGAGACCGCGACGGTTTGAGGACGCTGCGGCCCGGCGAACACCAAGACGTCGCCGCCGCACTTCAGGTAGCAGGTCGTCGCGTAGCCGGTGATGTAATGCTGGGCTTTCTGGTGGGGGCCGATCGCGGCCAGCAACTCGGGCTCGTCGGCTTTCCAAATCACTTGCCCCGTCCGCGCGTCGATACAAAGCAGATGCTGATCGGGGGCGTACGCGTAGATCCGTCCTTCCTTCATGCAGACGCCGCGGGCATCCAGGAATTCGCTGTCGCGGTGATGCCAGATCAGTTCACCCGTCGCGGCATCCAGCGCGATCAGTGTGCGGCCGTGGCCGAACGCGGTTTTGGGATCACGGTAGTCATGCCCTTCCCACATGCCCCACGGCCAGTGGCCCAACCCCGGTCGGTCCGACCGCAGCGTTTCGACCTTCACCTCCAGGTTGCCGACCAACGCGTACAGCACGCCCGCATCCAAAGCCATCCACTTCCATACCGGTCCGTCGCTGATTTCGGCTGGAAAGCCGAGGACTCGGGTCCGCTCACCGGTGCGGCCGTCATAGACATGGCACGCCTGGTGGTCGCCCAGAAAGAGTTCGTTGTCCGTTGCCACCATCGTGTTGCGATGGATCATGAACCCTTCGGGCAACGGATTCCGCCACAGCGTCGAGCCGTTGTAGGCGTTGATGCAGAGCAGCGAATTCAGCAGTTCGTTCTGGTTCGCCTTGTGGGCGATATGGCCCATCGCCTTGAAAATGCGTCCGCCGGCGATCACCGTTTGCTCGGGCATCGGGCTGAATTTCGGGTCCATGATGAACTGGGTCTCGAAGTCCCCCTGTGCCAACTCGTCTCGGCTCTGAGGGTTGTTGTCAGGCCCGTGATACGGATGGCTCCAATCATCGGCCCCGGTCTGCATCGGCTTGATCAGCTTGCGGTCGCGAACCAGCAGGGTTCCCTTGGGGCGGAGCACCCGCAGGCACTCGGCCTCGTCCACCTCATCGGCGAGCGTGGATTCGACCCAAACCGCATCCGCCAAGTTGGGTGACAGCGGGAGTTCGTCGAGCGGGCCGTGATCGGCGAAGATCCGTTGGCCCAGCAAACCGGCCGCGGCTGCCCGTTCACGCACTTGGGCGACTTGGTCGGCGTCCGGCGAGTGGAAGTAAATCATCCACTCGTTCGATTCGGCCAGCCGAATCAAGCTGTCCGGATCACCCGAGGGGTAACCGACGACCGCGACCAACCCGCAGCGTTGTCCGACCGCGCTGGTCAAGTCCTCGATGAAGTCGGCGGCTGCCGAGTGCAGGCACCCGAGCAACCCGGTGAAGCACCAGCAAAGTGTCCACGCAATTCGGCAACGGTTCATCGGCAACAACTCCATCGCGACGGGGGATTGAAGGCGCGCGGCTGCTCGAAGGGAGACGAGGATCGCAACCGTCAGCTTAGCAATGAGCGGAGAAAAAGTCGTAATCGTCAGCTTAGCACGGCGCGCGATGGTCGGCTGGCGTCACTCTTGGGGCGGCCGATTTTCCGGCCGGTTCGGACAGGGAGATGTGAACGGCGGCTTGCCACCGGGCCAATCCCCCTTTGCCTCGTGTTCGGTCTGGGCGTAGGCGGCGGCCAGTTCCATCACCGCATCGTCGCTCTGGTCGACGTAGAGTTCGAACCAATATCCCGGCTGATCTGACTTGGCAACGCGGATGCCGGCGGCGAGTCGGCCGCGATGATCGCCACCGGCGCAATCCCCGGCTACGAGAGCCGCCATGAGCCGATCGGTGAAGCTGCCGCTCGTCTCCTCATAGGCTCGCGCCATCTCGGTGATGACCTCGCGGCCCTGCAGGGTGTTCCCTTGGCAGCAGTAGAACCGTCCGGTCATCGCCGCCCAGTAGCGGCTGGCGACCGGCGCTTGTGTCGGGTTGTGGATGGCGGTCCGGCCGGCCATGTCGATCACCGCCAATTGCCGCAGTTCGCGGCCGGGGTCATCGCGGAGCAGGTCGGCGATGACCTGTTCGGGGGGCTGGCCTTCGGCCAATCGATCGAGGGCCGGTTCGCCCCAAGCGGGGACGTGGTGATGTTGGGTGCAGATCCCGCCGACGCCGGCACGGACGTAGCCGACCACTCGGCCCACCGCCGGATACTTGCTGGCGACCGCCATCCCGACCAAACCCGAATCGGGGTCGACAGCGACGATCGAAAAGGTCGCGGAGATCTCCCCGGAAGGTACTTGGTGAAGGTCACCGACAGGCTGCTCGGCGCTCACGAATCCGCCCCCTCCCCCGGCCAGGTGATACAGGGCCCAGGTCAGAAACCATCCCTTAGCGATCCGATGCATCGTGAGTTCTCAGCGCGAAGTGGGGACCGAACGATCCGGAGAAGGAACGTCTACGGAACGGCCTGTGGCCGAGAGTCAAACTCCATTTTCCGGGGCTGTCTGAACCTCGGTCGTTTCCGGCGGCCGGCGCCCAAAGGATTCGGCTAGCCAACTGATGATAACGAAACCGGTCGGTACGAACAGCAAAGCGAACAGGGTCGCCGCGATCATGCCGCCGACGACGGCATTCCCAACCGCTTGGCGGCTGACGGCACCGGCGCCGGTCGCGAGGAGCAAGGGCAAGAAGCCGAGGATCGAAGACAACGCGGTCATCAGGATCGCGCGGAAACGCAAGGTCGCGGCCGATGCGGCGGCATCCAGTAGGCTCAATCCCTCGCGTCTTCGCTCCCGCGCGAACTCGACGATCAGGATCGCGTTCTTGCTCGCCAATCCGATCAGCAACACGATGCCGATCTGGGTATAGGTGTTGTTGTCTCCCCCGCGGGACGCCACCGCCAGCGCCACGCCGAGGACTGAGAGGGGCACCACGGCGACGACTGCGGCGGGGCTAGACCAGCTTTCGTACTGTGCCGCTAACACCAAGAAGACGAACAGGATCGCCAGGGAAAAAATCAGGGCTTGCCCCCCGGTGGCGAGTTTTTCCTGATACGACATCCCGGTCCATTCGTAACCGAACCCGGTTGGCAAACGGTCCTCCGCGACCTGTTCCATCAGCCGCAGCGCCTGACCGGAGCTGAAGCCGGGCGCCGCGGCGCCGTTCAGCGCGGCGGCGGGAAACAGGTTGTAGCGTCTGACGACCGCAGGCCCGACGGTTTCTTCGACGTCGACCAGCGACGCGAGCGGGATCAAGCCGCCGTCGCTTGACCGGATGTCGAGTTGACGAAGGTCTTCCACCGTCCCGCGGAACGGCGCGTCGGCCTGGGCTCGCACTTGGTACGACCGGTTCTGGAATGTGAAGTCATTGACGTAAGCCGAACCGAGATAGGCGTTCAGCGAATTGAATACGGTAGTCAGCGGCAGGTTCATCGTCTTGACCTTCGTGCGGTCGATGTCGACGAACAGTTGCGGGACGTTCGCCCGGAACGTGCTGTTGACCGCTGCCAATCCGCTCTGCGAGCCGCTCGCGTCCGCCAACGACTCTGCGGTCAGTTGCAATTGTTCGTACCCAGCGCCCTGCCGGTCGAGCACCTCCATTTGAAAGCCGCCGGCGGCACCGAGTCCGTCGATCGCGGGCGGCGCAAAGGAAAACGTGATCGCTTGTTGGATCTTGCTGAACTCGCCCG
Source organism: Planctomycetaceae bacterium (assembly GCA_007694185.1). Classification (GTDB taxonomy): domain Bacteria; phylum Planctomycetota; class Planctomycetia; order Pirellulales; family Pirellulaceae; genus UBA6163. The sequence goes on along the minus strand of RECD01000232.1, from coordinate 3,567 downwards.
CCAGACGCCGACGGATGGCGTTCAATTCGGTCTCGGGCGTGTTTCGCTCGTCCCACGGGTCCAGGATCAACACCGACATGCCGAGGTTCGAACTGGCGTAACCGCCGAGCAGCGAAAAGCCCGAAATGGTTACCGAGTGGGCGATGCCGGGAATCTCGCGGTACATCCGATCGAGTTCCGCGGTGACGGCCGAGGTTCGTTCTTGCGACGCCGCGTCCGGCAGTTGGACGTTGACGAAGAGATAGCCTTGGTCCTCTTCCGGCACGAATCCGGTCGGGAGTCGGGTCAGCAACCAGCCGGTGCCGAGCACCAAGATCACGTAAGCGACGCCGACGACTAGCGCCATCCGTACCAGCCTCGCCACCACCGCGCCGTACCAGGCTGTCAGGCGATCGAAGATCCGGTTGAACAGCCGAAAGCCGATGAAGGACGATTCCTGCGGCGGCCGCAGGACCAGCCCGCACAACGCGGGGCTGAGCGTCAGGGCGTTGAGGGTGCTGATCAAAACCGCCGCGGAGATCGTCAAGGCGAATTGGCGAAAGAGTTGTCCGGTGATGCCCGGCATGAACGCGGTCGGCACGAATACCGCCAACAAGACGAGCGTGGTCGCGATCACCGGCCCCGTGATCTCGTCCATCGCCTTGATCGCCGCCGCTTTGGGCGACAACCCGGCGGCGAGGTGCCGTGAGGCGTTCTCCACGACGACGATCGCATCGTCGACGACGATCCCGATGGCCAAGACGATGCCGAAGAGCGACAGCATGTTCAGCGAAAAGCCGATCACGCTCATCGCGGCGAAGGTGCCGATGAGCGAGACCGGAATGGCGGCGACCGGGATGATCGTCGCTCGCCAATCCTGCAAGAACAGGAAGATCACGAGCACCACCAAGACGACCGCGATGAACAGCGTCGAGTAGACCTCGCGCACCGAGGCGTCGACGAAAGCGGTCGTGTCGAACGGGATCGCGTACAGCACCCCGGTCGGCCAATCGGATGCTGCTGCCAGCTCGCTCATCCGCTTGCGAACCGCTTGCGCAGTCGTCAACGCGTTGGCACCGGGGAGTTGATAGATGCCGATCGATGCGGACGCTTGGCCATCGTAGGTCGACGAATAGCGATAGTCCCTCGCGCCCAACTCGACCCGCGCGACGTCGTTCACCCGCAGCACGCTCCGGTCGCTCCCCGCCCGCAGGATGATGTCGCCGAATTGTTCGGGCGTGATCAAACGCCCCTCGGTGTTGACCGACAGTTGAAACGCGGTGCCCGGTTCCGCCGGGCTGGCGCCGATCTGGCCGGCCGCGACCTGCACGTTCTGCTCGCGGATCGCCCGAACCACTTCGTCGGTCGTCAAGCCTCGCAACTTCATCCGCTGCGGGTCGAGCCAGACCCGCATGCTGTAATCGCCGGCGCCGAAAACCTGAACCTCGCCCACCCCATCGAGCCGACTCAATTCGTCCTTGATCGACAGCCCGAAGTTACTCAGGAACAGGTCGTCGACGTCGCCACTGGGGGAATAGAGTGAAACGAATTGCAGGATCTGCGTCGATTGCTTGCGGGTCGTGATGCCTTGTTGGCGAACTTCTTGCGGCAGCCGCGACTCGGCGATGGAGACGCGGTTCTGGACCAGCACCGTGGCCATGTCGAGGTCGGTCCCCAGGGCGAACGTGATCGTCAGCGTGTAGCTGCCGTCGTTCGAACTGTTGGAAGACATGTAGAGCATGTCTTCGACGCCGTTGACCTCCTGTTCGATCGGGGTGGCGACCGTTTCCGCGATCGTGGCCGCGTTCGCGCCAGGGTAGAACGCGGTAACCCGCACGGTCGGCGGGGCGATTTCGGGAAACTTGGTGACCGGCAGGGCGCCGAAGGAAACCAAACCCGCCACGACGATGACGATCGAAATGACCGACGCGAAGATCGGCCGGTGGATAAAAAAGCGAGACATCAAGAACTAGCCTCACCGGATTCGGACGGTTCGGGTTGGGAGGTTTCCGGCTGGGATGGCTCAGGTTGAGAAGGTTGGTCACGAAATTCGGCGGGCAAGTCGGCGTCGGTCGCCAGCTTTTCGATCGGGTTGACCACGCCGCCAGGCCGAGCACGCTGTAGCCCCTCGAGGACCAGCCGTTCGCCCGGCTGCAGTCCTTCCTCCACGATCAACCAGCCCTGGTCCTGTCTTCCCAAGCGGACCTCGCGGCGTTGGACGCGGTTTTCGTCATCGACGATCAGCAAAAACGCGGCTCCCCGATCACGCACGACCGCTCGTGCCGGGATCAGCAACGCGGCCGGACGGGTCGCCAGCGGCATCCGCACGCGAACGAACAGGCCTGGTGCGAGCGCCCGTCGGGAATTGTCGAAGACGCCCCGCATCGCGAGCGTGCCGGTGGTCACGTCGATCCCGGTTTGGGCGACGTAATCGAGCGTTCCGGAGAAGGGAAAGCCGTCATCCGTTTCCCGTCTGGCGAAGATCGGAATGAGCGACCACTGTTCGCGGGTCAGCGGTTCCAAGCCCTCCCGTTCCCGTACTTTCTGAAATTCCAAAACCTGGCGATCACTGATCGTGAAGTTCACGAAGACGCGCTCTGAGTCGGTGATTTCGGTCAGGTCGGCCCCGTTTTCGACGAGATTCCCGAGTTTGACATCGGTGCGGGAGATCCGTCCTGAAATCGGGGCGACGACGGACGTGTAGCCCAGGTCGAGCCTGGCCTTGTCGAGATTTGCGTTGGCCCGTTGTTGGTTGGCTTCCGCCAATTCGACGGCCGACTTGGCCGCGGCGAGCAACGCGGTGGCGGTCTCCTTAGCCGATAGGGCTTGGTCGAACTCCGTCTTCGAAGTCGCTTGCTGGTCCATCAAGGTGCTCTGGCGTTCCCACTCCCGTTCCGACCGATTCGCCTCGGCCTGCGCCACCAGGACATTGGACTGTTGGACCGCGATCTGTGCTGCGGCGGCAGCCAACTCGGCCGTTGCCGAATTGACCGCGGCGACATATTCCTCGTCTCCGATTTTGTAGAGCAGCCGATCCCGCTCGACGACCTGACCGGGTTCGAAATCGATCGCTTCGATGAAGCCCCGCACGCGAGATCGAACAACAGCCCGTTCGGCCGCTTCCGTTTCGCCGTTGGCCTCGATGAAGTCGGTCACCGGCCGCTGCACCGCGGTCGTGACCGTCACGTCGGGTGGAGGGGGCGGAACGTACTCGTTCGACGGCCCTTCGCATCCGGCATGCGTAGCCAGGCTGATCACCAGCAAGCTGGCCAATTTGCGAATTATCTGTTTCGGTGAAGAGGCGTTCCGCCCGCAACCGCTGCGGAAAGCGTGAACAAACGATGCCAAGAAGGGGGAATCCATCTGTTGGGCCCGGCTTAGTGAAATCTGACCAGACGTAAACGTATCAGCAGGCTGGAAACTTGGGTTTCGGCCACCGCCGGCCGAACCGATGTTCCGCATCAGCATAAACCAGATGCCGAAAAAAGAGACTTTGATCGCCAGTTCGCGCACAAAAAAACCCCGGGAAAACCCGGGGTTTGATGGTTCCGGCTATCTGCCGGATGCTAGCGAAGTGACCCCTACGGG
>RECD01000106.1 GCA_007694185.1 Planctomycetaceae bacterium | reverse complement strand
TCTTGTCGATTCGTTGCCGTGTGGTGAGGTGCCTGCCGTGTTCCGTTTGGTCTGTTCGTTCTGTGGTGTCTTGTGGTCGGGTGTCCTCGCAGGAAGCGTCTTCGCGGTGGAATCCGCCGCGGAGGCTCCTCGGCCGAATTTCATCTTCATCATGGCGGATGACTTGGGGTGGGCGGATGTCGCTTTCCATGGCGGCAACACGCCGACACCCAACTTGGACGCTTTGGCAAGCCGATCGCTGGAATTGACTCAGCACTACGTCGCCCCGGTTTGCAGCCCCACCCGCGCCGGGCTGTTGACCGGTCGCTACTGGAGCCGGTTTGGGGTCACGACCCCGCAGAACCAACGGGCTTTGCCTTGGGATACGGTGACCCTCGGCGGGATGCTGCGTTCGGTCGGATACGACACGGCGCTAGTTGGAAAATGGCACTTGGGGTCGGCGCCCGAGGAAGGGCCGAATCGATTCGGTTTTGATCATGCGTACGGTTCGTTGGCAGGCGGGGTGAGTCCATGGAACCATCGGTACAAGCAGGGGCCATGGACGCGAACCTGGCATCGCAACGGGGAGCTGATCGAGGAAACCGGGCATGTCACGGCACTCTTGACCGATGAGGCGATCCGCTGGATCGGTGAACGCGACAGCCGTCCGTTTCTGCTGTACGTGCCGTACACCGCTGTCCATCTGCCGGTGAAAGAGCCGGAGTCGTGGGTGGCGAAGGTGCCGGAGTCGATCACCGGCGACGTGCCGCGTCACTACGCGGCCAGCATCCTGCACTTGGACGATGGCGTCGGCAGGATCCTGAAGGAGTTGGACCGCCGTGGCCTGGCGGACAACACGCTGGTGGTGTTCACCAGTGACAACGGCGGCAGCACGGCGGAGAACAACGATTTGAAATACCCCGATGACAACTGCCCCAACGGCCCTCTGCCTGGGAACAACCTGCCGCTGCGTGGCAAGAAGGGTGATTTGTATGAAGGCGGGACTCGGGTACCGACCTTGGTCGCTTGGCCGAATCGGATTGCCGCTGGTCGATCTGCGGTCCCGACACAGATCACCGACTGGTTCCCGACGTTTGCCGCTTTGGCCGGATACGACGTGAGCAGCGATTTGGCTTTGGACGGCACGGACTTGAGCGGGGTGCTGCTGCGTGGCGAATCGATGCCGGAGCGTCCGCTGTACGCCGTCGGCACTTCGGCGCGGTCCAAAAGCTTGCGCCAGGGAGATTGGAAACTGATCGTGTTTGGCGATCACGCCAAGGGCGGCCGAACGGAGCTGTACCGGATCGATGCCGATCCGGAAGAAGCGAACAACCTGGCGTCGTCAGAACCCGATCGGGTCGAGAAGCTGCTCGCGGAAATGGACCGGATCGGGCGAGCGGACGGGGACAGCCAGGTCACCGAATGAGCAATCCGGCGGACGCGACCGCCGCGTCCCAACGCTCAGGCGTCTAAACGGCCAGACGTCTAAACGGCCAGACGTCTAAACGGTCAGCGGACTAGCAACTCACCAACGCGGGATACGCGGATTCGCGACCGGCCAACCCGAGGGCCGGTTTGGAACCGGCCGCCGGGGCGTGATCGTCGACAGATGCTTAGCTGTACCGCCGGGCCAGTTCCGGGATCGGGCGGCCGTGGTCGACGATCGGGGTGGGGCGACCGTTGAAGTCATCGATCAGGGTGTTGGCGGCGTCGATACCGAGGTGCTGATAGATCGTCGCCAAGAAGTCACCGGCGCTGCAGATCCGTTCGATCGAATCCTCGCCACGTTTGTCGGTCGCGCCGACGAAGCGGCCGGTTTCGATCCCGCCACCGAACCAGATGTTGGAGAAAGCGCGAGGCCAATGGTCTCGGCCGGGCTGCTGCGTCCCCGCCGGGGCGCTCGCGTTGCCGGCCCCGGTGCTGGCGGCGTAGTTGATCTTGGGTGTCCGGCCGAATTCACCCGTGACGACGACCAGCACCCGTTTATCCAACCCACGTTGGTAGATGTCCTCGATCAGCGCCGAGACCGCTTGGTCATAGGCTTCGGCGCGGAATCGCATCCCGTCGAAGACGTGGTGATTGACGGCGTGATCGTCCCAGTTTTGGACACGGCCACAGAGCGGGCCGTTGAGGCTGGTGGTCAGCACTTCGACGCCAGCTTCGACGAGTCGCCGGGCCATCAGCAGTTGCTGCCCCCAGGCGTTGCGTCCGTAACGGTCGCGGGTCGCGTCGTCTTCCTGCGACAGGTCGAAAGCTTCCTTCGTTTTGGGGTTGGTCAGCAGGGTCATCGCCTGCTGTTCGAATTCGTCCAATGCCCCCATTTCGCCGTACTGATCGAAGGACCGTGAGAGCGTATCGAGTTTCTGGCGGAGGGTCGCACGGCGATCGAGCCGCCGAAGTTCCGCGGGGTTCGAGACGCCGATGTTGGGGACGGAGAACGTCGGCGAGTTGGGATCGCCGGCGACGACGAAGGGAGAGTAAGCGTCGCCGAGGTAAGCCGGGCCGTTGTATTCCAGCGGCGGTTTGATGCCGACGTAGCGAGGCAGCGGGTTCGAGCGGGGGCCTTCTTGGGACCGCAAGTAATTCGCGACGGTCATCCAGTCGGGGTATTTCGGTTTCGGCTTGTCGCGGGTATCGGGATCTCCCGAGAGCATCTGCATCGAGCCGGCCGGGTGGCCGCCGGCGCCCTGACGCATCGAGCGGAGGACGGTCATCTTGTCTGCCAGCGCCGCCTGCCGGGGCAGCAGTTCGGAGAACTGCAATCCGGGCACCTTCGTGTTGATCGTGCCGAATGGTCCCCGGTAATCGCTGATCGCTTCCGGCTTGGGATCGTAGGTGTCGATGTGCGAACAGCCGCCGGGCTTCCAGACCATGATCACCGCGGTCCGTTCGCGGTCGGACGGAACCGCCGTGCCGGCGGTTTCGGCTCGGGCGCGGAGTTGCATCAGACCCGGCAGACTGAGGCTGGTGAAACCGGCCAACCCGAGTCGAATGAACTCGCGGCGACCGGCGGCTGATAGCGGCTTGGGGCCAGGGCAGCGGCGACCGGCAGCGGGCGAGGACGCGGTTAGTGGTCCGCCGGGGACTACGCCATGGGCATGGAACAGGTCGCTCATTTGGACTCCGTAGGTTGAACTCGGATCGTGATGGGTTCGGTGACGACGATTTCGGCTGTATCTTGGGGGGCCTCGCCGTCAGCGTAACGATGCTTGACGACGGCGCTGCCGTAGAAGGCGATCACGTGGTCGCCCGGGGTGGGCTTGAGTTTGGACAAATCGAGCACGGCTTCGGACGCGTCGGCCGTGAGGGAGACGTCGAACCGCGGGTTGGCTTCGAACCCGTGCCCGAAGGTTCTCAGTTGCAGGATCGAGCCGGAAAACTCGCCGCGGATTACGTGTTTCAGCGGGATCGTCAGCGTTTCGTTGCCGACCACTTCCAAAACGGCCGGATCGGCTGGGGCGATCGTGATCGGGGCGACCTCGAAGCCGCCTACCGACACCGGGACTTCGGCCTCGAGCCTCGTGCGGGGGACTTCGCCCCACGAGTCGGTGATCGGCCAGGCCGGTGCTGCCGCTGGGCAATCGCGGGTTACCGGTTGGCCATCGATCTCGGCGTGGCCGCGGAACTGGGCGAACGTGAGACCTTGCGGGGCGTCTTGGTGGGCGGTGACCAGGACGATGCCACGGTTGCTGCCCGGCCCGATCCGCAAGCCGCTGGCGGTCACGCCGTCCGGCAGGCCATCGAGGGTCAGTTCGATCGGGCCGGCAAAGCCGTCGCGGCGAAACGCGATCACTTCCAAAGCGACCGTGCCGCCACCGCGGAGGGCGATCGGTTTGGTCAGGGCGTTGCGGTCACCGTTTCGCAGTTCCATGTGCAAGCCCCATGCGACCAACGCGAAGTCGGGCTCTGCCTTGCGGATCACCAACCGATAGACATTCGCCGGATCGGTGCGAGTGCCACCGAACAGATCGGTCAACTGAAGCCGGTACAGCCCATCCGCGGGGACCTCGAGTTTGCCAAGCAAGTCGGGCGTCCCGCCGTCGTAAGGAGGGCCATCGTAGGCGTATCCGTTGCTGGACGGTTTCACGGGGCTGGGGATGTCGGTCAATTGCAGCACTTCGGTCGTCGTTTCCTTGTCGCCGTCCTGCACCACCTGTTGCACGATCAATGACGGGTTGGTCGGACGTCCCAAGCGGGCGGACGCGACTTCGATCCACCAGACGTCCCCTTTGGTCGCTTGGAATTGGTAGGTATCGACATCGGCGGCTGTCGCGAAGCTGCCGGCCAGATCGCAGGGCAGTTGAATCGTCTGGGCCAGTTCTGCGGAGTGGTTCGGTTCGACTTCGGTCGATTCTGCGGTCTCGGCCAACCCGGTCGGCGGCCAAGAAAAAGAGCTGACGTCGCGGGTGGATGCGAACAGGGGATGCGGCTGATCGGCTTCGAGTTCTCGCAGCGACAGACGGTAAAAGTAACCGGCTCCCCCTTTGAAAGTCAGCTCGTGGACCTTGATGACATAAGTGCCATCGGCCGGAACGGTGTAGTCGATCACACCGCCGCGGCGTTCGACCACCAGGTCGCGGCCGAGTTCATCGGCCAGGATCAGGACAGGGTCGAGCTTCGAATCGATCGACCGCGAGGCGCAGTGGATCAGGCAACGCTGGCCTTCACGGGCGGTGAAGCGATAGTGATCGATCGAGCGATCGGTCATTTGGGAATTGCAGATCGAGCCGACCGGCAGTTCCAAGGCGGTCTCCAACGACGTGTTGGGAGACGTTTGGGTGACTTCGGGAAGCTGGTCGACCGAAAAGACGCGGCTGGACGAGATCCCCAGTTGGCTCATGATCCGAGCTTCGTAAATTCCCGGCGGGCAATCGGCTGGGATCGCGACGATGTATTCGTTCGGGATCGGATTGCCGGAATCGTCCAGCTTCGGCGCCGACGTGATGCCGGGATGGGAAAAATGGAGCCCGACCGGTTCGGTGACGTATTCCGTCGTGATCTTGATCTCGACCTCCGTCCCCGCTTGGCCCCCCATCGGCATGGTCGACAGCAGGCGGGGCAGAGGCAAACAAACCCGCTGGGCCGAGGCGATGGGAAGTGGCAGGACGAGTAGCAGTCCGGCGATTGGCAACAAGGCGGTCCGCAACCAAGCGGCCGATAACCAACGGGTCACGGCGCCGTGAGTCGATGTGGACGAACGTGGGAATCGGGACATCGTGGCGATCGGGGTTGTTAGGTATCGGGTTTTGAGGCAGGTCGGCAGCAGCAGCGATCAGTGGTTGAACAGAAACTCTTTGGCGTTGATCAATGCCCAGATCAGGTCTTGGAACGCCTCGGCGTTCGGCTTGATCGGTTCGGCGGTGGCGATCGGATTGCCGTCCGCGTCGAGCGGCGGTTCCGTCAGGTATTCGATCGCGATCGTCTGCTCTTCGGCCGTCGGCCGGCGGGCGAAGGCGGCCAGGTAAAGCTCGTCGATCCTGTCTTCGAGCGGGGCATCAGCTTGAGCCAACCGATCGGCGCGGCCGCCGGCTTGCGCCAGCTTCGCCTTCACGTCGGCGGCGTTCATCAGGTGCAGGCTTTGCGCGAGGCTGGAGGTTTGCGTCCGCTCGCACTCACAAACGCTGGAATTCTCCGGTCGGCCGAAAACCCTTAAGAATGGGGAGGCCCGATTGTAGCTGTTGTCCGGCAGGGCGATCGCGCGAGTCCCGCGGGGGAGATTCGGAAAATCGGTCTGAGAACCGGCCAGGTCATCGATCGCGTCGAGCATCATTTCGGCTTGCAGCCGCCGCGGGTAGTACCGCGAGTAATTTTGCGTATCGGCGAGGTTGTACTCGTTGGGGATGGCGCTGAGTTGATAGGCGCTGGAGCGGGTGATTTCGCGGATCAACGACTTCAGGTCGTAACCGCTCGAAACGAAATGTTCCTCGAGTGCCCGCAGCAATTCCGGATTCGTCGGCGGGTTGCTGTCGCGGATATCGTCCTCGGGCTCGATCAAGCCGCGACGGAAGAAATGTTTCCAATACCGATTGACCAGGGCTTTGGCGAAGAACGGGTTTTCGGGATCGCTCATCCAATCCGCCAGCTTCAACCGCGGGTCCTGGTCGGCGGCGATTTCGGGGAGCGTTTCGCCCATGGCGGCCGGGCGAATCGGTTGGCCCGTCTTGATGTTGGTGGCCTGAGCCGTCCCGCGGTTGTGAAAGATCATGTCTTCGCCGCGGGTCGCCGTCGGCTTGCGACCGATCTGACTGAAGAACGCAGCCATGCCGTAGTAATCGTCTTGGCTCCAACGTTCGAACGGGTGGTGGTGGCACTGGGCGCATTGCATCCGCACGCCAAGAAAGAGCTGTGCGACGTCCTCCAGTTGTTCGATCGGCTGTTTGACCCGCTTGTACCAGGCCACCGGCGGGTTGGTCAGGATCGTGCCGGTCGCGGCGAGCAATTCCCGCACCCATTGGTCGTAGGGGACGTTCGCCAGGAGGCTGTCACGGACCCAAGCGTGGAAGGCGAAGTTCGACGTGATGTCGCTGGCATCATCCCGTCGGTTCTTCAGCAGAGCGGTCCATTTGTTCGCGAAAAAGTCGGCGTACTCGGGGCTTCGCAGCAACCGATCGATCACCTGGTCGCGTTTGTCCGGCGCGTCGCTCGCAAGGAACTCGTTCGCCTCTTGCGCCGTCGGCAAGCGTCCGGCGATGTCGAGCGAAACGCGTCGCAAGAAGGTCTCATCGTCGCACAGTTCCGAGGGGGGGACGCCGATTTCGCGTAAGTTGTCGAACACCCCCACGTCGATGAAATTGCGGATCGGCGGGGTTTCGGTCACGGTCACGCCCAACGGGACGGACGCGTTGAAAACGGAAATTTTCCCTTGGTAGCGGACCATCACCGCCACCTTTCCGGGGATATCGGCGACGGTGACCAAGCCGGATTCGTCGACTTCGGCCATCGCTTTGTCGTTCGATTCGAACAACGCCAGATCCGTCACGTCCCGTTGGGAGCCGTCGGAGTAGTGGGCGATCGCGGCGATCGGTTGTTCGCCGCCGGGCAAGACGGTCCCGCGATCAGGTCGGACTTCTAAGGAAACCAACTCGGCCGCCGCGGGGTCGCCCCATGGAGCCCCCTGTTCGATCCAGCGGACGAGCACTTGATAGGACTCGGAGTCGGGATCCAATCGGGCGCCGCCGACATGCGACATGCGGTTGGTCGCTTTGAGCAGCAGCAAGCTTTGCTCGGGCACGGCAGGGAACAGGCGTCGCCCGCGAGCCTGCTTGACCAGGCTTTCGTAATCCTCCAGCGGCTCGAAGCCGAGCAACGACAGCTGGAATCCGTTCTGGCCGTTGCCCGCTTTGGCGTGGCAGACCCCCATGTTGCAACCCGCTTTGGTCAAGATCGGGACCACGTCGTTGACGAAGTGGATCGGCGCTGAATCGACCCGCTCAGCGTCGGCGGAATCAGCAACGGTCACCGGATCGGCAACCGCCTGACCGTGAAGGGTTGTCCCGATCGAGCCCAACAGCAGCCACCCGAGCACGGCGGGGGCCAGTCGAACGAGCGTTCGGTGGGAACGAGAATGGGAGCGAGAAAGCGAGCGGCGGCCGATGTCGCGGGGCGTCATGCGAAGGGTCTCGTCCGTAGGCTTGGCGGAGGCGGGCAGGCGTCGCGTCGCGGTGGGGGGCTCGCGGGAACGACGCCGGTGGGACATGCATGATAGCAGATTCAGAGCCTGAACACCCCAGTCGCCCAAAAAAGTGCAACGAACTTGAGAGCGGGTGGTGAGGCGAGTGGTGAGGCGTGACCAGGTGTGCCATGCGACTCGGTCGACGTCTCGATGGCCCGCGTTTCGATGGCCCACGTTTCGATGGCCCAGGTTTCGATGGCCGACGTTTCGATGGCCCGTGCTACTTCGGCCTGTTGCCGCGACGCTTGGCTTCCAGCAACCGCTCCGTGTACGACAACCGATCCTCCGGCTCCGCCGCGATCCCGCCGTTCGAAGCGGACGCTGATCCGTTGGCGGCAGGCGGCCCGAAGGCATCGCCGGACGGCCCGGAGACCGAATTGCCAGCAGACGCAGCGGCAGATCGCTGCGGGTCGCGGCCCGCGTCCCCGCTCGGTTCGTAACGCGACTCGGCTTGTTTGCGTTGGATCGAATCGGCCAAGCGGCGTTTCGTTTCGTGCAGGGAATCGAGCCGCAGGGTCACCTGATTGTCGTCGGGGCGTCGGCCACGCAGCGTGCCCCATGCGGTCGAGACCCACCCCATGCCGATCGACACCCGGCGTACGAAGACGTCGGCAAGAAACAGCCAGCAGGCGGCCAACACTGCCCATGGCCAGACGTCGCGGATCGATCGGGCGTTTGCCAGTCCGCCGCGAAACGGATCGGACCGTCCCGCCGCGGCGGTCGGGTCGTCGCCGGACAGCGGATCGAGCACCTGGCCCGGTTCCCCGCCTCGGGGGCGGCTTTCGGCGAGCGTGGAAAGCAGCCCCACATCGGTCGCCCGCAAGCGATACTCGGCGCTGTAGGAAACGGTCACGCCGGTGGTCAGCGGCGCGGCGCCGGGCTGGGGCAGCACGTTGACGAAGTAGTTCCCTGCCGCGTCTGCCGGAAAGCTGCCGACGTAGCGACCGGGGGCGGTTTGCCGAATCGACAGCGGGACCGGTTTGAGATCGGGATCGAGCACCGATGCGTTCATCGAGAGGAAATTGAGGAACTCGTCCGACGGGTCGAGCGCCGTGACGATCACCTGCACCTCACCGTCACGGACTTGGGTCGCGATCGAAAAATTGCCGGTGTCTCCGGTCGGACGCATCAGCCACCGCACCAACTGCTCGAAGAACTTTTCGTAGCCGGGCCAGGCCAGCCAATCGGTCGCCCAACGTTCGCCCGAGTCGGTGGTCAAAACCGCGGAACGGCCGAGCCCGTATTGCCAGACCGACAGCAACGGGTTGATCTGGCCGGCGGGGACCGGCGCGGTCAGGACGGTTTGCACCAACGGGTTCGACTTGGGCGTCGTCATCACGAATCCCGTCAACGGCGGCGGCGAGGAGCCGAGCCCGCTGAGGACCACATGCGGGTAGGTGATCTCGGGCACGAAGCCGGAAGAGTCCTCATGGATCAACCCGCGTGAAACCCGTCGCGCTTCTCGCATCAAGATCTTGGGAATCGCCTTGGGGGAGGTGACGTGGTAGACCTTGCCGCCGCCGATTCCCGCGATTTGACTCATCAGTTGCACGTCGGCGTGGGGACCGACCGCGACGCCGGTCACGGTGATCCCCGCTTCACGAATCCTGGTGGTCAATTCTTGGAATCGGTTGGGCGGCGTTTGGCCGTCGGTCAGGATGATCATGTGCTTCGTCGCAGCGTCGGCCTTGCGCAACGACAAAAACGCCTTTTCCATCGCCGGGAACAGGTCCGTTCCGCCGTCGGCCGTGATCCGGGAGATCCGCGGGATGATGTGGGTGCGTTTGCCGACCCGTTGCAGCGGGACGATCTCGTGAGGCACCGAATCGAAGGTCATCACGCCGATGTAGTCGCTCGGTTGCAGTTGCCTGACCGCCCCGATGGCTGCGGCTTTGCAGAGCGTGATGCTTTCGCCATGCATCGATCCGGAGGTGTCCAGCACCAACTGGAGCGCCCCCACGGAGTTCACCTTCAGGCTCTTGATCTGAAAGTCGACCGGCATCGCCTCTTCCAGCTTCGTTCCCGTCCAGCCACCCGCGCCGAACGCTTCGGGGCCGCCGGTCATCAGCAAACCGCAGCCGAGTTGTTGTGTGTTGCGAACGAGGATCTCGATTTGTTCGTCCGTGAAACCGAGAATCGAGTCGGCGGCGTCTCCGACGGTCCGCGGCACGCCATCCAAAATCACGGCGTCGTAGGCCTGCAACTCGGCGATCGATCCGAACAGCGAGTCGGTGGTTTGCACCACGGTCTCGATCTCCGCCTGACGGAGGGCCGTGAGCATCCGATCATCGCCGGTTGGGGAACCGGAGGCACCTGCGGGGCGGATCACCAGCACCCGTCCTTGGCCGCGGGCGTAGCTGTAACCGGTGGCCGTGTTGTTCTGCGGGATCGCGTCGTCTTCGGGAAAGTCCGGAATGAACTTCGCTTCGTAGGTGTACGGGGCGGCCTCGTTGATCTGGTGACGCAGCGGCAGGACGTTTTTGCCAGGTAGCAATTCGATCGGCTGGTCGAGCAGCAATTCGGTTTGGCCGCCGAAGGCTCGCGTGACGCTCAGCCGCCCGGTTACCGGATCGGTCCTGCCGGGAGCGGTTTCGTTGCTGATCACCACGCGGGCGTCGATCATCTGGCCTTGGCGAACGTCGGTCGGCAGGTCAATTTTCTCCACCACCACCTCGGACGTCGCGGTCAGCGGCACCGGCAGGACATCGACGCCAATCCCGGATTCCGACAACCTCGCGATGGCCGTCCGCGCGTCACCGACCGTTTCGTTGCCGTCGCTGATGATCACGATCCGGCGGCGCGAGTCCTCCGGCATGGTGGCTTGAGCCAGCTTGAGTGCCGCTTCGAGATTCGTCGCGTCGGTCCGGCCGAGATTCCCGTCCAATCGCCGCAAGGGAGGCAAGTCGCTGTCGAGCGGCGGGATTTCGACCGCCGCCTCGCGACCGAACACGATCATCCCGACCCGATCTTCGCGAGCTTGGTCGCGGTGTTGGCGGGCGGCCGCCGTGGCGAAATCGAGCATCTGTCGGCGGACCGGTGCCGGGATGCTGTCGGACTGATCGAGCAAATAAACGACCGTCACACGGTCCGTGACCCAGACCAATTGGACACCCGCTAGCGCGAGGATCACCCCGGTCATCACGGAGACTCGGACGCCAAGTGCGACCCAGCGGCGGACCCGTCCCAGCGGGGCTAGTCGGCGATAGGCGATCGCGACCACCAGCGGAACGATCGCCAACAGCAGCAGGTAGCGGGGATCGTCGAAACCGAGCCGGAGTCCGAACATTCGTGCCCGCCGAGTAGCCGCGTCCAGTGAACGAATCTTGCACAACCGATCTTGAACTATACCGCAAACGCAAGTCGGCTTCAGCCTATCGACAAACGGCAGACACGCGGCAGGCACGCGATGCCCACACGGTTGTCCCTTGGAGCGACGTTCGCTTTCGACTAACTTGCTGCGGCACCATCGGCCACTTTCTCTCATCCATGGCGACCTTACTGTCGCCCCTTCCCCGCCGTCGTCCCTTTCTGCCATCGCCCTTTCCTCGCCATCGCCCGGCATGCTGATGAACGATTCCGCTCCGATCCGTTTGGCGACCCGTAAGAGCCCGCTGGCGCTGTGGCAAGCGAATTGGGTCGCAGACCGGTTGCGTGAGCTCGGGCACGCCTGCGAGTTGGTCCCGTTGGTCAGCCAAGGGGACAACGACTTGCGACCGATCACGGCCGCCAGCGGCGTGGGGGTGTTTACCAAACGGATCCAGCAAGCGTTGATCGACGGGGAAGCCGACGTCGCCGTCCACAGCCTCAAAGATCTGCCGACCGCGGAAACTGCCGAATTGCACTTGGCGGCGGTCTCCCAGCGGGAAGTGGTCGAGGACCGCTTGGTTTCGGTCGCCGGCTGGACGTTGGACGAATTGCCCGAGGCGGCGATCGTCGGGACGAGCAGCCGCCGCCGGGCCGCGCAGCTTTTGCATCGACGCGCTGACCTGCAAGTCCGGCCGATCCGCGGAAACTTGCAGACCCGGCTCGATCAGGTTGCCCGGGGCGACTTCGATGCCACCATCCTGGCGGCGGCCGGGCTGGAACGTTTGGGGCTCAGTGGCGTCACCGCGACAACGCTCGGGCTGGATGTGATGTTGCCGGCTCCCGGCCAAGCGGCGCTGGGGATCGAAACCCGCCGGGACGACCCGCGGGCTACCGCGGCGGTCGCCGGATTGGATCACGCGGCGACGAGAGCGGCCGTCACGGCCGAGCGGACGTTGCTGCGTGAACTCAGCGGCGGTTGCCTAGCCCCGATCGCAGCCTTGGGTACGGTTCAGGGGAGTGAACTGAAGTTGGTCGCCATCGTGCTGGCCACCGACGGCTCGGTCCGGTTGCAGGCCGAGGTCACGGGGGGAGTGGCCGAAGCCGAACGGCTCGGCCGTGACGCCGCCGAGCAACTGCTGGCGGCAGGAGCTGAGGAACTGATCGCGCAAGCCCGTTGAGGCAGCGAGAAGCGACGTTTCTGCGTCGTGGCAGCTCGCTGAAACAGCAGGACAAGGCGCTCCAGCAGGTCAAAAACGAATGGCAACACCGCGGCCGAAGCCGTTGGGAGGCGAGTGAAGGCAGCGAGCCGGGCAAGCACCTTTCGAAAGATGGAAAAATGGGGTGTTTGCGTCATTGGTAACCTGCGAGGCTAAATCAAGCGGTTAAAAATGCGTAAGCGAAGCGGCTTGCGGTCACCTCGGTTTTGTCGCTGTTTTTCGAGGTTGCCTGCGGGATGTGCGAAAAATCTCGTGTTTTGGGCGGGTAGGAACGGATGTTGACATCCGGGGCGAACCAGACTTAAAACGTCGGCTCAAGGTTCAATCGGTCGAGGGCCTTTCTGTCGTCCGCGTCGGCGGTCGGGAGGATCGAGCCTGCCGACTCCGCTTCCCACGAGCTGATCCATGAATCGACTAACTTCTCTCGACCAGGTTGCGCCGTCGTCCAAAACGAGCCCGCAGGGCGAGGAAAACTCTGGTCAGGGAAGCGTCCCCCAGCTCTCATTGCCCCGCTTACAAACGCTTTGCTCGCCCTCGCTGCAACAGCCACAGCGGTTTGTCTTGCCTTCCGGATACGAGCCAAATTATCGCTACCCGTTGGTCGTTTGGTTGCATGCCGACGGCTACAACGAAAACCAGATCGCGCAGGTGATGCCTCACATCAGCACGCAGAATCACGTCGGTGTCGGGATTCGGGGTTCGCGGTCGATCGACCCCGCCGGCCATCGATTCGACTGGTCCCAATCATCCGCCGCGGTAGCCCGGTCGGCCGACGCGATTTGGCAAGCGGTCGACACGGCGACCGAGCGTTATTCGATCCATCCCCAGCGGATCTTTTTGGCCGGTTATGCCGAGGGCGGGACGATGGCGCGGCGGATCGCGTTGCAACACCCGGGCTCTTTCGCCGGCTGCATTTCGCTGGGCGGCCGATTCCCTCGCGGCGGAGCGGTCCTGAGCAACCTCGCCGCCGCTCGCAACTTGCGTCACTTCTGGGCCGTTGGCACCGAGAGCGAACAGGTTTCCCCCGCCGAGTTCACCAGCGACGTGGAACTGATCAGCGCCGCTCGCTTGAAAATGGAAATCCGCCGCTACACGGTCGCGGACGAAATGGTGCGTGAGATCCTGGCTGACGTCGACCGCTGGATCATGGGCCACATCAACAGCGGCACGGCCGACCCACAACCGCTCGACCCGTGGGGCAGCGCGCAAGTCAGCTTCTCAGGCAACTGATTCGCCGCACAAGCCTTCGGCTCGCTCCCAACATGAATGTCTCACGGAGTCACCGAGCCCCAGAAATGCCTGAGGGCGACCGAGGCACGTTGATCACCGCCGGTGCGGCTCATTTGCAGTCAGCTCTCGCCCCTGGACTGCCCGCGACGACCTGGACTGCCCGCGACGTAAACGCATGAAGTTTCCGGCTGACCTCTCCGGAACGCTCCGAAAAGGCTGATCGCGTTAGCCCATGCCGCTTGACGTCAACTCGAAGTCTTGGAGAAACCGATGCGCACACTCACGGGCATTGTATTCATTGCGGCCGGGGTTGCCTGTCTATTTATGTTTCGGGCATTCTTCGTGCTACCAGCGTTCACGCGGCTACCCGATGGCGGGTATGGAGAACTGTATGGCCCCGTCTCCTTTTTCCGAATCCCGATCTATGGGGCGAGCATCTTCCTGATACTCGTCGGGGCGAGCATAGTGGCGGCGTTTTGGGGAGATAACTGACCGCTGCGGAAGCTGCCACCCGTTTTTCTGTACCCCACCCCAGCAGAGGCCCGCTCAGGCCGCTCCGGAAAGCGAGTGGCACTTTCTGCACAGCCGCTTTCCGTACGGCCTTTTCAGAAAGGACATCTTACTGACACCCGGTTCATGGCGACCAGCGACGAGAAGGCCGAGGACATGCGAAAGCGGCGTCGGTTGCTGCGGCGACGAAATGTCAAAACCAAGACGCGTCGCAAGTGAAGCTTAGGACCGGAAGTCGAGTGAGGTGCTGCCGGCGTGCAGGACCGCGATTGCGGGCCTCATGCGGGAACCCGTTGTGTCGCCCTC
>RECD01000165.1 GCA_007694185.1 Planctomycetaceae bacterium | reverse complement strand
GCACCTTCCGCGGGCTCCGCACCTTCCGCGGGCTCAAACCACCCTCTCAGCCCGAAGGGCGACACATACTTGCCGGTGTGCGTAAGCCACCGGAACCAATCCCAACCAACCACCCTCTCAGCCCGAAGCCCGGCGGCACATACTTGCCGGTGTTGGCCGTGAGGCGAGGCTACTCGATGAGTTGGAACGTCGCGCAGTCGAATAGACCTAGGTCGCTGAGCTTTAGGCGGGGGATCACCAGCAGCGCCATGAATGACAGCGTTGTGAAGGGGGCGGTCAGGGGGCAGCCGAGTTCTGATTTCACGAACTGGTCGATCCGCTGGTATTCGGCGGCGACGGTTGCCCCGTCGCGGTCGGTCATCAGCCCGGCAATCGGTAGCGGCAAGACGAGTTCATGTTCCCCATCGACGGCGACGATCCCGCCCCGATGGCGGATCACCAGATTCGCCGCGGCGGCGAGCGACTCGTCATCGCCGCCGACAGCCAGGATGTTGTGCGAGTCGTGACCGACGCTCGAGGCGATCGCACCCTGACGGAGACCGAAGCCGCGGATGAAGGCGACCGCCGGTGGGGCGGCGCGGTAGCGGTTGACGACCGCCAGTTTGAGGACGTCGAGGCTGGGGGCGCAAACGACTTGGCCCTGACGGATCGGCAATTCGAGGATTTCCTGATCGGTCAACAGCGACCGATCGATCGCGCGGATCACGCGGACCGTCGCGGTGGGGCCGTCCGTCGTCGCGGTCGGGCCATGGGTGATGGCAGGGTCGGTGAACGCCGAGTTGGTGACGGCCGGGTTGGCGATCGCCGGATCGGGGGCGGTCGGGTCGGGGGTGATTGGGTCGGGGATGACCCCCGAGCGAGTCGATGCGGGGGGCTGGGCCGGCACCACGAATGCCGCAGCGGTCGTCTCGGGACAATCGAAGCGGTTCAGCGGTTCGCAGGGAATTGACGCGAATTTCGGTTGGCCGTTCGCGGCGACGAGTTCCCCTCGGATGAAGGTTTCCCGAGTGCGGAAGTCGGTCAAATTGTCGACGATTTGGAAATCGGCCGGTTCGCCAACCTGCAACGTCCCGATGGGAAGTCGGTAGTGGCGAACGGGGGTTAGGCAAGCGGCGGCCAGGACGTGGAACGGATCGGCCCCGCCGGCGACGGCGCGGCGGACGAGTTGATCGATGTGGCCGCCGAGCAAATCGTCCGGGTGTTTGTCGTCGCTGCAGAACATCACCTGGCCGGGATACCGATCGATCAGCGGGAACAACGCGTCGAAGTTTTTGGCGGCGCTCCCTTCACGGATCAAGATTCGCATCCCGGCGTTGAGCTTGTCGACCGCTTCGTCGAGGGAGACGCATTCGTGATCGGTCGTGATCCCGGCGGCGGCGTAGCGGGCCGCGTCGGGGTTGCGGAGGCCGGGGGCATGTCCGTCGACCGGTTTGCCGAGTCTGTGAGCGTGGGCCAACTTTGCCATGACTTGGGGGTCTTCATGGAGCACCCCCGGGTAATTCATCATTTCGGCCAAGTAGAGGATTTCGTCCCGCTCCAGTAGCTGGCCGATTTGGTCGGCATCGATCACCGCCCCGGCCGTCTCGAACGACGTCGCAGGCACGCAGCTCGGGGCGCCGAAAAAGAATTTCACTGGCACGCGGCGGCCGTTTTCGATCATCAGGTCGACGCCGCTGACCCCCAGCACGTTGGCGATCTCGTGCGGGTCCGAGACGGTCGCGACGGTCCCGTGGACGACGGCCAGGCGAGCGAATTCGCTGGGTACCAACATCGAGGATTCGATGTGGACATGGGCGTCGACGTAGCCCGGCAAGGCGAAGCCCGCCAATTCGCCCGCGACGACGTCCGGGTCGGCGAGCGGTTCGATGGCCGTGATCCGGCCGTCGGCGATCACGATCCGGGCCGGCGAGATCCGGCGGTTCTCGATATCGACCAGCCGCACGTCACGATGGGTCACGAGGCGTCTCCTACGTCGGGGTGACCGTCATGGGCTGGGGAGCCGACGATACTTTTCCTGGTACTTCCGATACAACGAAATCTGTTTGTTCCCCAAGTCGACCGGTCGGCCGTGGATCATCGCGTATTTGACTTGCGACTCGACTTCCAACAGATCCCCTTCGACGACCAGCAAAGTCGCTTCTTTGCCGACCGTCAAGGAGCCGACGCGGTCAGCGACCCCGAGGATCTCGGCGGGCGACAGGGTGATCGCCCGCAGGGCGACGTCATGAGCCAAGCCGTAGGCGACGGCGTTGCCCGAATGGAAGGGCAGATTTCGGGCGTTGGAAGCGCCCCCCGGGTAACCCGTTCGTTCGGCCGCGATGCAAAACCGCACGCCGGCCTGGTGCAGCCGAGCGGGGAGCGTGTAGGGGGCGTCGTAGGCGTCGTCCCGTCGCAGCGGCAATCGGAAGGTGCCGGGCAAGATCACCGGGATCTGGTGGCGAACCAGCAACGCGGCGCAGTCCGCCGCATCGTGTCCGCCATAGATGATCAGCCGCAAGCCACGGGCGACGGCGTAGGCGACCGCCGCTTCGATGGTGCCGCGTCGGTCAGCCGTCGCGATCACTGGCAATTCGCCTCGGGCCACCGCGACGAGCGATTCGAGCCGCAAGTCGACAGGTTGCCGATCGGGGTTTGCTTCGCGGCTCTCGGCGTAGCGTTCGGCCTCATTCAGCAGCGCGTCCAGTTCGGCATATCGCTGTTCACGAGCTTTCGCCCTGGCGGCGGGCGTGCTGCCGCTTCTTCCTTCCATCGCGTCCCACGACACCACCATCGCTGCGGGGCCCTGCATCAGCATCTCTTTCCATGTCCAGCCATCCAGACGCACGACGCCCGCTTGGCCGGCGACGTAGGGGCCGCTGGGGGCAACGAGGCTGGTCAAAACGCCGTTGGAGCGGGCGACCGGGATCAATTCGCTGTCGGGATTGATCGCGACCCACGAACGGACGTTCGGGTTGACCCGACCGGTCTCCTGGTTGTCGACCGTCACGCTGACGGCATTGATCTCGCGCAGGCCGATATCGGAATAGGCATCGAATATGCCTGGATAGACGTTCATCCCGGTCGCATCGATCACCTCCGCACCCTGCGGCACTTGGATTTGGTCAGCCGTCCCGACCGCCGTGATCTGGCCCTGTTCGACCAGCACCAGACCGCCGGTGATCGGGGCCGCATCGATCGGGTACACCGTCCCGCCGCTGATCACCACGGGGCCGGCGGGCAGGTCGCCTGGGATTTGGTCATGCGCGACGGCAGGGTGATCGGCTAGCAGCGCGATGGCCAGGCTGCCGACGAAAGCGAGCCGGTGGAGGCAAGGGTGATGGATACACGTGGATTGGTTCACCCTGCGACGATTCATTTGGCGATTCGCGGGAAGACGCAGAAGTTGTCGGATCATGGCTGGGCTCCTGCGGCGGCGGGTTGGGCGGCGGCGGGTTGAGCGGCGGTCGGAAGTTCCTCAGCGGGCGGAGGTGGCAGCGGCAGGTGGCCACGGCGGGCGGCGCAGTACAGGTCAACTCGTGGCCACCGGTCTTCTTCGGCGATCCGGTCCTGTGGCGGTTGAGCTTCGCCGGGTGAGGCGTCATCGCCGGCGGCTTTCGGCGTCGTCTTTGTGGCGGGGCGATTCTTTTTGACGTCGAGTGCGGCGCGGATCAGCCGGGTCCGCAGTTCCGCCTGTTCCCGTGACAGTTCCGCGGCATGGTCTCGGGAAAAGTAAGGACGCCCGTCGATCCAAGTCTGTTCGCAGCGTGACAGGGTCGACAGCGGCCGGCCGCTCCACAGCACCAGGTCGGCGTCCTTGCCCGGTTCGATCGAACCGACGCGGTCGTCGATGCGAAGTTGGCGGGCGGGGTTGAGCGTCACCATCTTGAACGCTTCCTGTTCGCCGGCACCGCCGTAGCGAACCGCCTTGGCCGCTTCGATGTTCAGGTGTCGTCCCAGTTCTTGGTCGTCGCTGTTCATCGACACGACGATGCCCCGCTGGGCCATCACCGCGGCGTTGAAGGGGATCGCGTCGTAGACCTCGAACTTGTACGCCCACCAATCGGCGAAGGTCGATGCCATCGCCTGGTGTTCGGCTAGAGCTTCGGCGACCTTGTAGCCTTCCAGGATGTGTTGCAACGTCCCGATCTGCACGTTGAATTCGGTCATCACCTCCAACAGCGCCGCGATCTCATCCTGGCGATAACTGTGGCAATGCACCCACCGCTGACCGCGGAGGACTTCGGCCAGGGCCTCCAATCGCAAGTCGCGACGGGGCGGCAGACCGCTCCGCCGGCCCGACTGCCAGGCACGCTGAGCCGCATCGTACTCGCGTGCCGCCAAGAATCGGTCGCGGAGCAACTGTTCCACGCCCATCCGGGATTGCGGGTATCGCTGACCTGACCCTTCGCGCCAGGTGTCCCGTTTGACGTTTTCGCCCAGCGCGAACTTGATTCCCGCCGGCGCCTCTTTGAATCGCAAGCCATCCGGATCGGACCCCCAGCGCAATTTGATCACCTGGTTTTGGCCGCCGATCGGGTTGGCTGAACCGTGCAGGATGTTTGCCGTCGTCACGCCGCCGGCGAGCTGGCGATAGATCGAGATGTCGGTATGGTCGATGAAATCGCCGATCCGACAATCCGCCGTCACGGCGCGAGACGCTTCATTGACCCCGCCGTCGGTCGCGATGTGCGAATGGCAATCGATGATCCCCGGCGTCAGGTGCTTGCCACTGGCATCGACGACGAGGCAGTCCTCGGGGGCCGTCAGTCCGGGTCCGACCGCAGAAATTTTCCCGTCGATCACCAGCACATCCGCCCCGACCAAAATTCCGTCTGCGGCGCAGGTCCAAACCGTCGCGTTGCGGAAGAGGACGGCGGCTGGGGTTGCCGGCGGCTCCGGGAGTCCGGCGGCGCCGAGCGGACGGTTGATCGGGCAATCGATCTTGACCACCACGGGGGCTTTCGAATCGGCGGACTCGGATGCCGCAGCGGGCTTTTTCGCATCCGCATCCGCAGCGGGCTCAGCATCCGCTTCAGGCTTCGTTGCGGAAGCAGTGGATTCGGTTGTTGCCGCTGCGTCAGCGGCTACGGTTGCGAATCGCAATTCGGATCGGACGCCGTCGGCCCAAAGGACTTCTCCCAGCCAACCGGTTGCCGGATCGACCGGGGAGTCGTCGGCGCCGGCAGCCGTTGCCGCGGGCGGCAACAGCAAGACCGACAACCTGGCCAGCCCGGGGGGAAATCCTGGACCAAGCGTTTCGGCATCGAATGACGCTGTCAATCGGTCTCGTTGGACCAGCAGATCGCTCAGTTTGCCCGCAGCCGGTTTTTTGGGCTGCGTCTCCGGTTGATCGGATTTGGCCTGACCCGAATCGGCCTGATCCGAATCCGCTTGTTCGGTGGCATCCGTGGCGGCGGGGTCGGGAGCATCCGTCGGCGGGGTTTTTGCCCGCAGTTCCCCCGACCATTTACCGGGAGACGCGACCGTTTTGCCGTCCAGCTTCAGCGTCATCACGACCGGCGGGGTGTTCGCCGGCGCCGGTTCCAACGCCACCTTCCATTCGCCAGCGACCATTCCGGTAGGCGGGGGGAGGTCGGCTTCGGGTTTCCAGCGGTAGCGGCGACCGGCGACCCAAGTTTCGAGCACCTCGGTACCGTGTCTCATCAGGTCGCCATCGGTGACGATCAGGTTCGCCAGTTTGCCGGATGAGACCGAGCCGACTCGGTCGTCGACGCCGAGCAATTGCGCGGGGATGGTCGTCACGGCGGCCAAGGCGACGTCGCGATCGAGGCCTCGGCGGACCGCCATCCGAACGCCGTCTAGGAATTGCGATGGTTTTTCGAGGCCGTCAGTTGTCAACGCGAACCGGACCCCGGCAGCGGCCAACCGCGACGGGTTTTCCGGGGCCAAGTACCAATGCATCAATTCGGTCAACGACACGTCATCCGCATCCGCGATCGTTTCGACATCGGGAACGGCGGGAAAGTTGACGGGGATCAGCAGCGGGCGTCCCGCGGCGACGGCCGAATCGAGCAAGCGATACTCGCGGCCCGAACCTCGCAGGATCAAGGATAGCGCGAACTCACGTCCGACCGCGTCGGCCCGGCCGATGAAACGTTCGTTCGGGCAATCGACGATGAATCGGCCAGAGCGGATCGCTTCGGCAAGGGTCTGCAACGCGCCGTCCGATTCCGGGGCGGGTGTGCGTGAATCGGCCCGGTGGCTGCGGAGAGCTTGGTCGTACCAATCGGCGTCCAGCAGGGTTTGCCGCACCAGCGCCACCGCGCCCATCGGCGAACGAGGGAAGTCGCCGCCACCGCCGCCCGGCGGGATCGTCAGCCGCAACGATTGCGCGACTTGGCCCCGCAGCAGCGGAGATCGTTCCGGGGGACCGCCGACCAGCACCGCGTGTCCCCAGCCGCCGAAGATGCCGTCTGGCGGTGCGAGCAAGCGGACCGCGATCCCCTGTTGCCGCAGGTCGGCCGCACCGGCAAAGGGACCGCCGTCACCGCCGGCGATCGGGACGACCGGTGAGTTCTCCGGCGTGACGTAGCGGTTCCAGTGACGGGTCGCACCCGCAGCGGAACCGCCGTCCGAGGTGGCCCTTGACGCGTTGCCTGCCGTCCCGCCCGCGGCGTCGACCAAAGCCGGGTAGATCGACTTGCCTTTGGCGTCGATGATCTCGGTCCCCGGCGGCAAATCGATGCGTGCCCCGACCGTCACGATCGTGTCGCCGTCGATCAACACCGTCGCCGATTCGATCACTTCGCCAGCCGTGACCACCACGTTGCCACCGACCAATGCTCGCAGCGTCGGCGGGGTTTGCAAGATGCCTTCTGCGGGCCGGGTGGTGGCCGGCGTGGTGGTTTGGGCGGAGCAGACGATCGGGCCTAGCAGGACTGTGACCAAACCGGCGATGACCGCAGCGGCTCTTCCCCCATGGCGGTAAGCGGGAGCGAAGTCGGATGATGGCGGGTCGGTCGGGACGCCGGGTGGGTGCATCGGGGAAATCCTTCGTAGGGCGGGGGACGTTTCTGCCGGACCACGCTCGCATTGTAATTCAGTCGGTCGGCCCGTTGCGGCCCGTTGCGGCGGATGCGAGCGATCTGGAGAAACCCGACGGCCGCTCGCCAAGCGGGGAAAAAGATCGCGGCCGCAGCGGTGAAGCGCCCCAGCGGCGGGTTGGTCGTGATCGGCTTGGCGACGTTCATCGCTCGGGTAGGCAATGAGCGGCAAGAAATGTCCGGAACCTTTTGGTGTAAAGCACCCGAAGGGCGAGTTCCTCGCAAAAGGTTCCGGACGCTTTTTTGCCGCACGATCCTAGACGACCCTTTCGATCAGAATGGCTCGTCACCTGTCGGTTGCCGATCGCCCCCCCAATAGACACCGAAGGGACGCAACGTCAGGCGTATATCGGCGACCAGTCGATCGATCTGTGCGGGGTTCGGGTCGGGTGCGGGGCAGACAAAATAATCGTCATCGATCCCGAGTGCCTGCCGCCGGATGCGGGCCGAATCGGGATCGGCATCGAGGAACGAATCGACGAACTCGAAGTCGCGATCCCAGAGGATCGCTGATGCCAAGTAGTCGATCCATTCTTCCCACTGGTCCATCGGGACGGACGTCAGGAGGGCTTCCTCGGCGAACGCGTCCCACTCGCCTGGGCCGAGGACTTCCTGGCAGGCCGCCAAGACGGAGCAACGCCAACGGGTCATCAAGTAGCGGTCCTCGCTGGTCTGCTGGGGGTCGTCCGCCGACAGGCAGTCCGATTCCATTTCGACCCAATCACGGACCTCGTTAAAGATCACGGCGATCGTCGCCTCGTCGACCGCTGCGATCTGGCGATCAGGAAACTCGGCCGGGGTCAGCAGGTGCAACGCCGTGCGGTGCAGGATCGCGAGACGTTGGCCGAGGTTCAGCGAATCGTAGACGGAGACGCCGGTATGCAACGCGGCGTGCAGCGACCCGGCGTCGTCCGCCGCGTCATCATCGTCCCCGCAACCGTCAGCGATCTGGTCGACGATCGGATCGAGCATCGCGGCGATCGCCGACGCGATCAAGGCGGCTTCGTTGCCGTCCAACGTTCGGTCTCCTCGACTGGTTGGCCACATCGTGAAGACCTCTGTCATCGTTGGAGGAAAGTGAAGCGGAACAAGACGTAGCGACGATCCGACGCCGTGATCGGGTCGCCCGTCATGATAGTCACGGCGCGGAGACAAAAAGCAGGGTCGTCGACGATTTTTTTCGTGCGAAAACGTGATCCAAAACGTTGCCGATTTTTTTTCCGAAAGCGACAAAATTACCCGAATTCTCTCGCATCACGCTCTGTCGATCGTGTAGACTTTCGCGCGGTGGACCGTTCCACCATCGCATTTCCACGTCGAGGAAAGAGCCTCCAGAAACGAAATTGCCGATCACTCGTCGCCGTCTCGGTTCTTCGCCGATGGCTTTCCGGGTTGCCCGTTTTCCATGCATTTGGCCGGCCCCGTTTTTGTCTTCGCAGGATTTGCTGATTCGGCTCCGAGGGATTCAATAATCTCGTCCCAGCCGATCTTGTCTCACCGGTCCACAAACCGAGACGACCAAGGGCCAGCCGGGCACCGAGTTTACGGTGATCACGCTGATGGCGGGTCGATTTTCGGCGGCGAATGGGATTCGAGCGCTTCGTGTCCCTTTCGTCTGGTTGACCTTTGGTAGGGGCCCTCGTGACGGGTCCAAGGATTGAGAGATGGGTAAGAGAATTTACGTTGGCAATTTGTCGTTCAGCACGACTTCGGACGATCTCCGCGAGACGTTCGGTGAGTTCGGCCAGGTTTCCAACGCCTCGGTCGTTTCGGACCGAGAAACGGGTCGCAGCCGCGGCTTCGCGTTCGTCGAAATGGACAGCGGAGCCGATGAGGCGATCGAGGCGCTCAACGGGCGTGAACTTTCGGGTCGCACGTTGACCGTCAATGAGGCTCGCCCCCGCGAAGATCGCCGCAGCGGCGGTGGTGGTGGTGGCGGCGGCGGGTACCGTGGCGGTGGCGGTGGCGGTGGTGGCTACCGCGGCGGTGGCGGCGGCGGTCGCGACCGCGACTACTAAGCCGACGAAACGTCAGCCGAGTTAGAAACGACGAGGGTTGAGGGGTTTGCCGCCGAACGAATTTGGGCGGACGGCATCCGGTAAACCGGCCTCCCCAACGCCCAACTCAATCCGCGAATCCTCGCCAGGTTGTCAAAACCCGGCGAGGATTTTTTCTAGCCGCGTGTGATTGAGCGGCTTGACGAGATGCGTGTCGAAACCGGCTTGCATCACCATCTCGTGGTCCGAATCCTGGCCATACCCGGTCAGCGCCACCAACCTCAAGTCGGCTGCCGAAAGCTCTTCACGAACCCGTCGGGCCACCTCATAGCCATCGAGTTTGGGCAAGCCGATGTCGACGATCGCCAGATCGGGGCGTTCGCGGAGGATCATCTGCAACCCGGCTTCGCCGTCCGCCGCGGATAGGACCTGATAGTTGTCCGCTTCCAAGAGGGCGACCAACATTTTGCGGGCGTCTTCGATGTCTTCCACCACGACGATCCGCTTGACCTTGGGCCGGGTCGCCAACCGTGAAGCGTGTCTCCGCGGCCGGTCTTCTGTGATCCGGCGACTGGACAACGGCAACTCGACGACGAATTCGCTCCCTTTGCCCACACCTTCGCTTTGCCCCGTGACCCGACCGGAGTGGAAATCGACGAGCTTGCGAACCAGGTGCAGGCCCAGTCCCATGCCGCCGCCGGACCGATCGAGCGTCGAGTCTTTCTGGGCGAACATTTCGAACAGCGATTCGATCTGGTCCGGTTCCAACCCGACGCCCGTGTCACGCACGCGGATGACGCCGGTGCGGCCTCGGCGTTCCAGGATGACCGAAATCATCCCGCCGTCGCCGGTGTACTTGATGGCGTTGTTCAGCAGGTTGACGACGATTTGCACCAATCGGCTGCGATCGCCGAAGACCAACAACGGCTCGTCCGAATAAGTCACCGCCAACCGTTGCCCCCGCGATTTCGCCAGCGATTGCTGCGATTCGATCGCTTCGTCCGCGATCCGCGCCAGCTCGATGAGGGTTTTTTCGAGCTTGATTTTACCCGTCGTGATCCGGCTGACGTCGAGCAGGTCGTCCAACAGATCGGCCATTTGGCGGGCTTGTCGGGAGACGATCAAGACCTCGCCTTGGAGTTGTTTGGATAGTCCTCGCCGCCGTCCCAAGACGGCGCAGGTATTCAGGATCGCGCCCAACGGGTTGCGGAGTTCGTGGGAGAGCATTGCCAGAAATTGGTCGCGTTGGCGAATCGCCAAGCGCAGTTCGTTCTCCAATTCCATCCGGGGGGAGATGTCTTCGACGTACTTGTGGAAAGCGAGCGGTCGCCCCGACGCGTCCCGTTCCAGCGACGCATAAATCGTCACCCACACGATGCGGCCGCTGCGATGGAAATAACGTTTTTCGATCTGGTAGGTTTCCTGCTGGCCGCTCAGCAAATTCTTGCGCAACGGCGCTTCGCGGGGTAAGTCGTCCGGGTGGGTGATCTCGGCGAACGCCCGGCCGACGAGTTCGTCGTTCGAGTAGCCGACGATGTCACACAGGCGTTTGTTCACCTGAATGATCCGGCCGTCGAGGTCACAGTGGGCGATCCCGATCGCGCTGTTGTGGAACGCCTCCCGACGCTTCGCTTCGCTCCTGCGGATCAACTCGTCTTTGTCTCGCAGTTCCGTCAGGTCCCGCCACAAGCTACGGGCACCGATCAGATTGCCCTCGTTGTCGTGGATCGCCATCGCGCAGAGCGAAACCGGCAGCGTCCCGCCGTTCCGCTTTCGCAGTTCCAATTCTTCGCCGTGCAGCATCCCCACATTTTGGAGCTGATCCAAAGCCAATCCGGCCAGCCCTCGCGACGCTTCCGTCTGCAGGTCGATCATCGAACGGCCGACGATCTGGTCGCGCGGGATGCCGAGTTTCTTCTCCATGCTGCGGTTGCAATCGGTGATCGTCCCGCTCGGCAATTCGAGTGAGCAGTGCATTTCGGGCGAATGGTCGTAAAACGCCTGCAACAACTGCTCGCTCTGGGACAGCTTGCTGACCATTTCGGCGCGGTCGGAAATGTCCCGTTCGATCGTCGATACCCCGATCACACGCTGCTCGTTGTCGTAGATCGGGGACATCCGAACTGAAACACGAACCAGGTCACCACGTTTGGTCTGCCGCGACACCTCCAAGTGATCGGCACTCGGTTCTCGCCGAATCGCACGCAACCATTGCAGCCGCTCCTGTTCGTCCATTTCGGGGGTGATCCGATCGATCTTTTCGCCGATCATCTCGGCGGCCGAATAGCCGTACAATTCCTCCGCGGCGGCGTTCCAACTCGTGATCCGGTTCTCGGTATCACGGCTGATGATCGCATCGGCGCTCGATCGGACGATATCCGACAGCCCCTGACATTCCCGCCGGTCGGCTTCGAGCGAAGACAGGTCGATCAGCGTCAGAATCAAGCCGGCCGATCCGGCCGGGTCGCCGAGCGGGACCAACCGGGCCAAGTGGTATCGCCCGACGCGCGCCTGACGCAGTTCGAACTCATCCGCGTCGCCGGTCCGGAGCACCTGTTCGATCCGGTCCATCAGGTCGCCCGCCTCGATGCCGCCGGCGAACGTGCGGAACTCGCGGCCGACGTCGTGTGGCAACAAGCCGAACAGGTCCGCGGCCGGGGTGGAGAATTGGCGGATTCGCAACTCGGGGTCGAGCACGATGAGCGCCAAGGAATTGGCCTCAAAGAACGATTCCAGGCCCGGCGGCATCGGGATATCGCCGGGGGGAGTGGGGGCGGTTTCGCGAACACGCCACGGGGCCGCGGCGGCCAGGCCGAGGTAGCTGCGGTTGCCAGCCGCGGAGGTTCTCGCCATCCCGGTGTTGAACGCCAACCCCGGGTCGGGGGGGGCAGGCGTGGCGTCGGAGTGTGCGGGCCCATGCGGGAAGGGCGGCACCGAGGAGGGTTCGGGGGAAATTTCGATGTCAGACGTCGTCGTCGGAATGGTGCGGTCGACGTCTTCCATCGCGATCGAGAAGAACGGGAGTTCGCAAACGCGGTGCGGGACGACCGAAATCCGGGCACGGAACCAAAACGGTTCGCCCTCGCCATTGGATGCGCCGGCGTTCCCACAATCGCGGCCGGCCGATCGGTCGCTGCCGCAGTCAAAATCGTCGATCGCGATCGGTGGGGTCACGACGGATTGCCCCGTCGAGGCGCAGCGAGCCAGCCCCTCGGCGACCGCCGATCGGAACGGCTCCAACAGCAATTCGAGCAGGTCGGGGGAGGGGCGTCGGGAGCCGATCCGCAGGAACCGGTCGGCCCCCGCAAAGGTGTCGATCACACGCCGCGACGCGTCGATCAGGATCGACGGCGGCATGTACCGGTCGAGCAACGTGTCGTAGACACCGAGCAACATTTCCAGCCGCTGGAGCCCCTCGTCGCCGGGCGTCAATTGGGCTGACGGGCCGCCCGATTCTGTGGGGGGCGACGACGGGTCCGACGAGGCTGGGGTAAGCGACGGTTCGCCAATCATTCCGCCTTCCTTGGTGAACTGGGTTCGATCCGCTTCCACAAACGGGGCCGCCAAAAAACTGCGGCGAGCCAACGGTGCCGAAAAAATCGGTATTGCGACCGCCGCGACTTGGTTATACCTTTCCTTGTTAGCAATCTCAAGGATTCGAGATTCGCTCAAAAACAAAACGCAGGGAAGCGGTCCAATCGGGCCCCCATTCGCCCCGAACGGTCGTGAAGTTCGGTGCCGATGGCGGGCGAGGATGTCGAGCCACCAAGGTTTGGAGACCTGCGATGTTAGTACTTTCTCGTCGGGAACAAGAATCGATCGTTTTCCCGAAGTTGGGCATTCGGATCGAAGTCACACGCATTCGCGGCAAGGCGATCTCGTTGGGGATCGAAGCTCCGGATGCCGTCCGCGTTCTCCGGGGCGAAATCGCTACCCCCGACGACATGATGGTCGATGAGGGTTCGGCCAGCCCGGAGGCGGAGACCGCCGGCGGGACGCCGATCCTTTCGCCGCCGTCCGATCCACGGGCTCGGGAACGGGAACACGAGCTGCGGAACCGCATCAACACGTTGACGATCGCCCTGCACCTGTTGCGGAAAAAAGCGAGTCGCGAAGACGGGTTGGTCGACGACGAATTGCTCAATGGCGCCATCGACGAGTTGTCGTTGATCGAAGAGACGCTGCAAGACAGCTCCGCGCCGGCCGATCTGGACCAGGTCAGCAAGAAGGCGTCGCTGCCGATGGCCTTGATCGTCGACGACAACGCCAACGAAAACGCCTTGATGGCCGGTTTCCTGCGTCAATGCGGGTTCCGGGTCACGGTCGCCCTGGACGGCGAGTCGGCCCTGCAACTGCTCCGCCAAGCGACCCGCTTGCCGGACATCATGCTGCTCGACATGAACATGCCCGGCCTGGACGGTCGGGCGACGATCGAGGCGATTCGGAGTGATCCCAAGACCAGCGGGTTGCGGGTGTTTGCGGTCAGCGGTGAGGACCGGAATCACTGCGACGTGAAGGTCGGGAACGACGGGGTGGACCGCTGGTTCCAAAAGCCTGTCCGCCCCGATTTCCTGGTGCGGGAAATGGCTAACGGCATCCACGAAACCGCGCCGTGCTGACCCGTCCGAGCCAGGCTCGATGAGCTCGCCGCACTCGCCGGAACCGGTGAATCCGTTCGCCCCCAGCTCGATTCTGGACGAGGAACGCGGCGTGTTCGCCGACGGCGCGGTGCTACGCCGCGCCTACTTCGTTCACCGCGAGATCGAGTTCACCCGGCCGATCGCCGGCCTGCTGGTGTACGACGGATGGTGGTTTCGCCAACGGGTCACGTTCAACGGACGTGTCCTTTGGTCGCAAATCACATGGGTTCATTTCTGCGACAAGATCGAATTCCGCTTGCCCGCCGACATCGATCCGCAAACGCCCCGGCTGCGGATCGATATCCGCTTCGGCCGTGGGCTCGCCATCCGCCGATTCCAGGTCACGGTCGAGGGGATCGTCGCGTACGACGAAATCGTCTGACACCCGCCGGAATTCCGCGATCGCCACGGTCGAGGGGATCGTCGCTGCCGATCGACCAAGCTCACGGGCTGCCCCGTTCGCAAAAACGGGCCAGCATCAAAGCGGGCCAGGGTCGGTTCTCGGCAGCCGCGGATCGCCCATTCCCCGCTTGGGAAACGGGGA
>RECD01000064.1 GCA_007694185.1 Planctomycetaceae bacterium | reverse complement strand
CCGGTCCGGATCGTCCCGCCCGATCCCGCTTGGGGACGCGACCGGTTGGCGTTCCTCTTGGCGGACAGGATCGATGCCGTTTCGATCCGACCCGGCGGGACGCTTCATCCGCTGCTGCTCGAGCGGCTGAGTGAAGAGCCTGGCGGATCGGTTCGCATCTTGGTCCCGGTGGAACCGTGGGGGCAACCCGCATCAGTTCCGGGGCGGCGGCTCGTCGAAGAATTGATCGCCGCCGGCGCGATCGGGTACTGCTGGGGACCGGATATCGCAGGCGGCGATGCCATCCGCGCGGGGCGCCATGCCACCAGCGGGCAGCAGGAATCGCCACTTGCGGCGCGGCGGTTGTTGGCGAGCCCGGATGATTGGTTGATCCACTGCACCCGCGGCCGTGGCGGCCCGTGGCCCGGTCAGTCCGAAGCTCAATTTCGCGACTGGCTGTTGCTCTCCGTCCCCCGCCCGATCGACCTGTCGCCGCTGGCGACGCTGCGGCGAATCGTCGGGCAGCGACATTTGATCGGCGGCGGGACGACGGTCCGAGGTGGTCGACCGGTCGTCTGCTTTTCGGCAGCACCACTGTTGGACGTGATCGCTCGCCGGACGTTTCGACCGCATTTGGGACGTTGGGACGCGGAACCGTACGGGATCGCGATCCTGCGTCGGGCCGCGCGTCGTTTGGGAGCCGAGCCGGTGATTTATGTAGATCCTGATGGGAATCCGCGGAATCGGCAAGGAAATTCGGGTCCTGAGGAGGAGACCCGACCAGCGGTGGAGGCGGATTGCCGGGGCGTGGAAGGGCCAGAGGAGCCGCCAGCGGCTTGGCGGATTCAGCCCTGCGGGCAAACTTTTGACTGGACCGTCGAGCGGGAATGGCGAATGCCTGGCGAAATCGATCTGCGCCGATTGGGGCCCAACGATGCGGTCGTCTTTGTCGCGCGGCGAGACGAAGTCGCTCGGTTGGACGCGTCGCCTTGGCCGGTGGTATCGATCGAAACGCTTTGTGGACTCGTCGATCAAGCGGGCAGTGGCCCCTGGCGAGATCAGGTGGCATTGCCTTGAAGTTGCCTTCGAGGAAAGATGACAGGAACAGCCGTCGACGATCGTTTCCCGCTGACCCCCGTGGTCCCGAGTTTTTCGTGGTCGGCTTCCGTCTCACCGATCGTGCTCAGGGATGCTGATGACCACCCAAGTGACCCCGGATGCCCGGGGCAAAATCTACCCGCTGGCCCCCTACAAGACTCAGCCGCCGCAGGACTTGGCCGATCGGATCGAAGCGGCGCGGCAGCGATTGGGCGACCGGCTGATGATCCTCGGGCATCACTACCAGCAGGATCAGGTGATCGCTCATGCGGACCTGCGGGGTGACAGTTACCAACTCAGCCAGATGGCGGCGGACAGTTCGACCTGCGAGTCGATCGTGTTTTGCGGCGTACACTTCATGGCCGAGACCGCCGATATCCTTGCCAACCGTCCCGAAAAGCTGGAGCAGCGCAACGGGCGGCGGGTTACGGTCGTGTTACCGGACATGGCCGCCGGTTGCTCGATGGCGGACATGGCGGCGATCAACCAGGTCGAGGCGGCCTGGGCCGACATGGCCGAGGTGATCGATACCGAGCGGGTGATCCCGGTCACTTACATCAACAGCGCCGCCAGCTTGAAGGCGTTTTGCGGCCGCCACGGGGGGATCGTCTGCACCAGCAGCAACGCCGCCGCGGTCCTGCGGTGGGCCTTCGAGCGGGGTGATCGCGTGTTCTTCTTTCCCGACCAGCACCTCGGCCGTAACACGGCGCTGGGGATGGGGATCGGGGTCGAGCAGATGCCGGTTTGGGACCCCTACGAGCTGGAATTGGGCGGGAACACGGAAGCGGCTTTGCAGGCCAGTCGGGTGATTCTATGGAAGGGGCACTGCAGCGTTCACCAGATGTTTCGCCCCGAGCATGTCGCGCAGTTTCGCGAGAAGCATCCCGGCATCCGGATCTTGGTCCACCCCGAATGCCCTCGTGAAGTCAACGACATCGCGGACGTTTCGGGCAGCACCGGAAAAATCATCCAGACGGTTCGCAACAGCCCCGCTGGGAGCAAGTGGGCGATCGGTACCGAATTGCACCTGGTCAACCGATTGAAAGCCGAGCACCCGGAACAGGAGATTCACTTCCTCAGTCCCGTGATGTGCATGTGCGCCACGATGTACCGGATCGACCTGCAACACCTCTGCTGGAGCCTCGAAAATTTAGAGGACGGTCACCCGGTAAACGTGATCGAGGTCGATCCGGAAGTGGCTCGCTGGAGTTTGATCGCCCTGGAGCGGATGTTGACGGTCAAGTGACGTCGGTCACGGTCAAGTGACGTCGGTCACGGGCAAGTGACGTCGGTCACGGGCCTTTGATCGCCCGGCTTCGGTGGCCGAACTTTGCCGCCCGGCTTCCGGTTTCGCGATCAAGCGGGCCGCGCGGTCAATCGGGTTCGCGGATAAAATGGCGTTGCCTGGGTGCTGCGTCCGGGGCTGCCGGCAGGACACGTCCCATCGAAGCGTTCTGGATCGGCGTCCCGTCTTTGGGCGTCGCGGGAGGCTGCCCTTGCCGATCGGACGGCTTGGCGAGCGCCGGAAAGGGATCGAGCGGTTCGATCGGCGTGAACACGAAGCGGTCTTCGATCATGCCCTCGGTCGGGTCAGCCGGGTCGTACGACGCGCGGCTTGACGCGGCCCAATTCCGGAACGATTCGACCCGTTGGTTGTCCGCGGCGGGCGACGGCATGGCGGCCGCCGAAAATCGCTCGCGGATCGGGTCGGGCTCTTCCCACGGGATCACGGTGTCGTAGTAAGAATCCGGCATCCGCGGCTGTTCGACCACCGCCGGTTGAGGCATGACCATCGGCGTCGGCTGCCAACCCGATGTCGGATCGGGGTCGGCGGGTTGAGTGCGGACGCGGAGCCCAAACCCCCAGTCGACCGCTTCGGTCCCTGGTCCGGTATCGAGCCGCTGGTGCAGTTCCTCGGAATCGTTCGAAGCGGAACGATAGAACGGCAGGGCGGCCAAACAGCCGCCGGCGACAATGCAGGTCGCGATTTTGAAAGGGCGCAAGGCGGATCACTCGGGGCTGGAATAACCCGAGCCGGCCTGTTGAGCGAAAACGCTCGCTGCGAGCCGACCCGGCAGGGCCAGCTTCGTCCTTGAAGCCAATGAAACGGACGACACCTCTTGCTGTCGGTTTCATCGGCACCCCCTTCGACGGGGCTTGAATCAATCCGCGGAAATTTCGCGAAGTTTTTTCCGCAGCCCCGCCAAACGCTCGGCCAACTCCGCCTCGAACCCTCGCGGGACGGGATGGTAGTAGTCCTTCGCAACCCCCAAATAATCCTGCGACACCACCCCTTCCGGGTCGTTGTGGCTGTAGCGGTAATCGGCGCCGTGCCCGAGCTGTTTGCTGCCCGCGTAATGCGAATCTCGCAGGGCGATCGGTACCGGCAGCACCCGATTTTCACGCACATCCCGGCGGGCCGCGCCGATCGCCACGGTCGCCGAATTGCTTTTGGGGGCGAGCGCCAGGTAGGCCACCGTTTGGCTGAGGGTCAATTGGCATTCGGGCAACCCGATGAACTCGCAAGCCTGCATCGCGGCCACCGCCAGCGGCAACGCCTGAGGGTCGGCGTTCCCGACGTCTTCGCTCGCCAAGATCACCAGGCGACGGCAAAGAAAGCGGATGTCTTCGCCCCCTTCGAGCATCCTGGCCAACCAGTAGATCGACGCGTCGACGTCGCTGCCACGAATGCTTTTGATCAACGCGCTGGCCAGGTCGTAGTGATCGTCTCCGGTGGCGTCGTACCCGATCTGTTGGTCGCCGTAGGATTGCCGAGCCAACTCGAGCGTCAACTTTACCGGGGCCTCACCCGTCGCCGCGGCGGCCGCTCCGGCGTCGCTGAGCACGGCGATTTCGAGTGCCGAGAGGGCTCGCCGCGCGTCGCCCTCGCACGCCTTCGCCAAAAATCCGATCGCCTCCTCGTCCGCCTCGATGGCGTATCGCCCCAGCCCCCGGTCCGGTTCGGCGATCGCGCGGCGGATCACCGCGGCGATCTCCTCGACGTCCAGCGGCCGCAGGGCGAACAACTGGCTGCGCGACAAGAGCGCGCCGTTGATCGCGAAGTACGGGTTGCTGGTGGTCGCCCCGACCAGCGACAACGTGCCGGATTCGACGTCCGGCAGCAGTGCGTCTTGCTGGGCCCGGTTGAAGCGGTGGATCTCGTCGACGAACAGCAACGGCGGCCGATCGCCACGCGCCACCAGGTCCTCGGCCCAGGCGATGGCGTCGCGGATATCCTTGACGCCGGAGGTCACGGCGCTGAGGCTACGCATTTGGCTGCCGGTTTCGATGGCCAACAGTTCCGCGAGGGTCGTTTTGCCGCAGCCCGGTGGGCCGTGCAGCAGGACCGAACCGAGCCGACCGGCCCGGATCATCCGAGCCAACAATTGGTCGGCGTCCAGCAGGTGGCGTTGGCCGACATATTCGGCCAAGCTACGGGGGCGCATCCGCGCTGCCAGCGGCTGCGCGCGGCCGCGGGCTTCGGCTTCGGCCTGATCGAACAAGCTAGGGGGCGATTTTGGCATTCCAACAAGTTAAGGCGAAATCGATGTGGTGGGTATTGGCCGGCGTGGTGCTCGTGACGCTCTACATCTTCAGCCACGTCGACGATTGGGGGCGTGACCTGACCACCAATTTCGCTCGCACCGACGCCGAATCCGACGACCTGCGGCCCGCGCGGATCGCATTGCCTTTGGAACCAGCCGCCGAGCTGATCCGGCGGGCAGCCGGGAAACTGCCCGGTTGGGAGTTGGCGGAACCGCAGATGCAGCAGTTGGACGACGGTTCTCAAGAGTGGCATTTTGTCCGCACCACGCGGCTGATGCGATACAAAGACGACGTTCACGTTCGGTTGGAACCGATCGCGGACGGCAGCGGCGTGATCGCGCACATCCGCAGTCGCTCGCGAATCGGCAAAGGCGACCTTGGTCAAAACCCCAGAAACATCCGCGAACTGCTCGCGCGGATCGAAGCCGAATCGTCGGGTTCCTGACGCGAACCCGGGTAGGCTGCCCACGACGCCCGGGCTGTCATCACGACGCCCGGGCGTCAATCGCTGCTGGTGCGGCCGGTCGGGTTTAGCCGTTTTTGGCGCAAGCGGTCGACGGCGACGGCGGTAATGATGATGATCCCCAGCAGCACGTTCTCGACTTGGTTTTCGAGTCCCAGCGCGGTGGTCCCCAGGTTGATGACCCGGACGATCAACACGCCGCAGAGGGTGCCGAAGACCGACCCGCGGCCGCCGGACAACGAGCCGCCGCCGATGACCACGGCCGCGATGATCTCCAATTCCAACCCGCGGCCGGCCATCGCGTCGCCTTTACCGAGCCGAGCCAGATCGACGACGCCGGCTAAGCCGATCAGGGCCCCGGCCAGGGTGTAGACCGCCAACTTCGTGCGGGTCACGGCGACCCCGCAAAGCCGAGCCGTCGGTTCGCTCGAACCGATCGCGAACAGATGCCTGCCGAAGACGGTCTGATACAACAGTAGCGCGACCATGATCGCCAGGACCAACGTCATCCAGACGCCCCAGCCGAAATTGGGCAGCAGCGGCCAAGCGATCCAGAGCGGGTCGGGGAACTGGGTGACCATCCGATCGACCCATTCGGGGATCGAGCCGGTTGGGGGCCGGATCGTCCCGCCGTCTTCGGCGATCATCTTGCCGAACCCTTCGAAGATCGTCATCGTCCCGAGGGTGATGATGAAGGGGACCAGTCGCAGCATGCTGACCAACGCCCCGTTCAGCAACCCGCAGAGGGCTCCCGAAAGGATCGCCAGAGCGATCGCGCCCTGAATGTTGAAGCCCTGTTTCAACGCGTAAGCGGCGACGCAACCCGCCAAGGCCGCGGCCGTCCCGGCACTCAGGTCGATGCCACCGGCGATGATGATCATGGTCATCCCGAGTGCCGCGATCGCGACTTTGACGCTTTGCACGCCGACCAAGCGGACGGAGCCGTCGGTCAGGAACTTGCCGGCGTTGCCCTGGAACGCGTCGGCGATCGCGAAGAAGCCGACCACAAGCAACAGCGCCAGCAGCGGGCCGGCGGCCGAGACCAGC
Organism: Planctomycetaceae bacterium; assembly: GCA_007694185.1. Lineage (GTDB taxonomy): Bacteria > Planctomycetota > Planctomycetia > Pirellulales > Pirellulaceae > UBA6163. The sequence goes on along the minus strand of RECD01000064.1, from coordinate 8,177 downwards.
CGAGCCAGCCAGCGGGACGGACGCGGGGTGATTCCGACCACCGGATCGGCATTCGGCCGAGCACGCGCGTCGTCCGCCGATGCGGTCCCTCGCTGAGGGTCACCGGGCGGGATGGGCGGCGTGGCTGCTGGCTCCATGAGACCTTACCGAGCGGGGGGAGACCGAAGATGAGTGGGATTCAGCGGGCGGTGCCGGTTTCCGGCAGGCGGGCGACCCGGTCATTCTGACTGAGATCGTGCAAATGTTCTAGCAGGATGCGGCGGACCTCTAGGATTGATGTCGGTTTGGTATGGATCAGCGTGTGTTCCGCGTTGACGACCAGTTCGCTCTCGACGTCGTCCATTTTGGCGCTGGCGTAATCGACCACGCCGTCGCCCGGGCCGGCGCGACGGGCTAAGAAACTGGGGTTCTCCAACACGCCGATGATGTTGTGGTACTTGACCCCCGGGGCCTTCTGAGCACGCAACATCACGGGGAAGATCGGCGAATCGGGGGCCAGCGAATCGATCGCGTTGGCGGCCGTCATCAGTTTCGTGTTGCGGAAGAAATCGGGGTTCTCCTGCAGCAGACTTTGGCTGGTCGCCATCACCATCTGCGGCAACCGGATCACGCGGCTGGCCAGCCAGCGGGTGACATCGTTCGCGAACTCGCTGCCCCGGTGCGGGGTCCCGATCGTGACGACGCGGCGGACCGATTGATTCGGCTTGAAGATCAGGTTGCTGACCAGCCGCGCCCGGGCGTCTTCCGGTCCCCGCAGTTTTTCCGGCGGCTCGTCGCTGACGATCCGCCAAAAATCGTCGCCACTATCGATCGTCTGCATCCGGCTGACCAACCCCCCCATGCTGTGTCCCACCAAGACCATTTGGTCGAGCGACGTGTCGTGGCGATAGGGATCGATCGTGTCCCGCATCGACGCAAGTTCGCGACGGAGCTGGGTGGCGCTGAGCCAAAACGGTTGGCCTGAAGGGTAAAGGTAAAACCAAAACTGGTAGCGGCTGCGGATTTCCGGGTAGCTCCGCAGGTCATTGAACATGTCCATCCACGTCAACGGGCTGCTCCACAACCCGTGGACCATCACGACCGGGATCCGGTCCGGGTCGTAGGGTTCCAACATGAACAGCCCCTGTTGGGCTTGCGTTTTGGCCGGGTTGAGCAACCCTTCGGTCACACGATTGCGGCTGCGAAACTCGGGGCTTTGCAAGAAATACGCCAGCGGCGTCGTCAGGTCGGTTTCCAGCGGCACCCATTGGGACGCCAGCAGAAGCTGGTTCGCCTCCAGCGGGTCGTAGAATTCGAGCACCGTTTCGGTGGAACCGCCGAGCCGCCCGCCCGGGCGCGACGGGGTGCAACGCATCAAGGCGGTGACGCTGTAAGACAGCCCTTCGGGATAAAACTTTTCTTTCGGGTCGGTGATGTCAGCCGGCTTGCGGACCGCGATCAAGGGGACGCCCAAGCCGTAGGTCATGTGCCGGTTGTTCAGCGTCTGGATGCTGTAATCGCTGACGAAGTCAAACTTTTCGAACTCCTCCGGGTTCCACCCGCCACGGGTCTGAGTCCGGACCGTCATCGTCCGATCCCGCGACGCGACCGAGTAGTTCTGGCCCGGTCGCAAATTGTGTTGTGACGAAATCAGCCGCAGGGAATCCTCGAGCGATTCGTTGTAGATTTCACACACCCGACGGAATTGGGGGTCGTACGGGTTGCGGCGGTCGACGAGATCTTCGGCGAACAGGTAGTCGTAACTGTTGCTCAGTGCGATCCCGTAAAAGTTCAGCGCCGACGCCGTGTCCGCTGCCCGTTCCGCCCGTTTCCCTTCGACATAAGCCATTTCGCTCAGGGCGTAAATCAATTCGGGGTCGTCGGTCGAATCGATCATTCCCCGGAGCGATGTGACGCAGTCCCGGCGGTTTTGTTGGTAGGAATCCCACAACCCGTAACGCTGCAGCGACGAAACCGACCGATCACTGATCCGAGGCCCCTGGCGACTGATGAGCGCCAGCGGCACATTCAGCGGGTTCTCACGGACGTCGCGCAAGGCCAGGTAGCGGGTCGTTGTGCAACCGCCCGAGACCCCGATCAGGCCGCTGATCAGCAACAACGCGAGTAGATCATACCCGCGACGACTACGAAAAAACGGGGTCTGGCGAGCTGTCCACATCGCCACCGGCGTGCGAACGAAGCGACGGTCAGGACGCAACGTTCGAATCGGGCGTGGTTCGAGATGGCGGCTCACGGACACGACGGCGCGATCTCCAGGGCTGGGTTTATCCCCCGGAGACTACGAATTACGACGACCGCGCGTCAATCGATGCCGGCAGGCGGCGTTGAACGACCGAATTTTCGACAAACGACCCGCTTTTCTCTCGCTTGACCCGCATATGGGGGCTGCGTACCGTTACCAACAGCCCAAAAGGAAGCTGGAGTTCAAGGAAGGGGTTTGTCTCGATTCAGGCTGTCCGCTGGTGAAAATCGGCTGACGGAGGGCGGGACGAACCGGGACGGATCGGACCAGATTGACAGGTCAGGATCCGTGAACGGGCGCTAGCTGTCTTTTTCTGACGCCGGGATGCGTCGGCCTGTGGAGCGGGAAATCGTGGCGAGATTCAACAGAATTTCGTCCGACCGAGCCTTTTTTTGCCGACCCCCGATCGCCCAACCGGCACGATCCGAAGCTGGGGAGGCCGACCCTGAGGGTCCTGAGGCTTACACGCCCGCCGCTGGTCACCGGTCTTTTGACCGGGCTGAAATCGTGACCTATCCTTGAGCGACCGCCAGCTTACCTTGCGGACGCCCTCCCGTGACTCGCCGGATCCCCTGGCGGTTTGCGGCAACCACTGCACCTTACCCGGATAAAACACCAATGCTGCGAACGCTTTGGGTTACCGGAGGGATCCTGCTCATCGCCGGAGGGATTTCGGCTTTTGTATCGCCCCCAGCCCGGGGCGATCAGCCGCTCGAGCTGCCGATTTCGATCGGTCAGGTCGATACCGACGCTCTGGTCCGCACCGGACTGGAATTCGAACAGCAGCGTCAGTGGGGCGACGCGATTCAGCACTACGAAACGGCGTTGCGGCAACACCCGGACGACGAGACGTTTCGACAACGTCTGTTGGTCTGTCGGCTGCATTTCGATGTGCAGCGCCGCTACCAAGATGCGTCCTTCGTGAAATCGATTCGCGAAATCGGGATGCAGCAAGCGCTCGACCTGTACACCGAGATGCTCGGGAACATGGAATCGCATTACGTCGACGGCATCGACTGGAAACGGCTGGCCCGGCACGGCAGCGCCTCGCTGGAGGTCGCCCTGACCGAACCGCTGTTCCTGAAAACCTTGCTGTCCGATGCCGACCCGGACGCCGTCGAAACCTTCCGGCTTTCGATCCACCGGCATGTGCTCGATCGCGACACCCGCTCGCGTCAAGACCTGCGTTCGATCGCGGCCCAGGTCGCCGGCTTGGGCAAAAACGAACTCGGGCTCGACACGACCGCGGTGGTGCTCGAGTTCGCTTGTGGGGCGATCAGCGCGCTGGACCCGTATTCCCGGTTTCTGACGTCCGGCCAGTTGGAAGAGACGTTTTCCGGGATCGAAGGGAACTTCGTCGGCTTGGGGATCGAATTGAAAGCCCAATCCGATCGGTTGCAGGTCGTGAACGTGATCACCGGTGGGCCGGCCGCCGAAGCCGGGTTGGTTCCCGGTGACGCGATCGTGCAGGTCGATAAAACGCTGACGTCCGAAGTCAGTCCCGACTTCGCCGCCGACTTGCTGCGTGGCCCGGAAGGGTCGTTTGTCGGCCTGGAGGTGGTCGATGCCGCCGGCAAAACCCGCTCGCTGTGGGTCCCCCGGCGGCGTGTCGAGATCCCCTGCGTCGAGAACGTTCACATGGTCGACCCGGCCAACGGCATCGCCTACCTGCGGTTGACCAGCTTCCAGAAGACGACGACCCGCGAGATCGAAAAGGCCCTTTGGGACCTGCATCGCTTGGGGATGAAATCGCTGATCGTCGACGTCCGCGGCAACCCCGGCGGGTTGCTGACCGCGGCGGTCGAGGTCGCCGATCGTTTTTTACCCGAGGGCCGGATCGTGACGACCCGCGGACGCAACGTCCGAGAGAACTTCGACTATTCGGCTCACCGCACGAACACCTGGAATGTCCCACTGACGGTGCTGATCGATCCGGACAGCGCCAGCGCCAGCGAAATCTTTGCCGGTGCGATCCACGACCACAACCGCGGCCGGCTCGTCGGCCAAAAGAGCTACGGCAAAGGGAGCGTGCAGGGGATCTTTCGGATGCAGTCGGCGAACTGCGGGCTCTGCCTGACGACGGCAAAGTTTTATTCGCCGAGCGGCCAAGCGATCAGTGATCGGGGCGTCGTGCCGGACGTGCTCGTCGAACCGACCTACATCGCCGCCCGGCCGAACGAGCGGGGCGAAATCACGACCGATGCCGACGACCGGGTGCTGCAGCGAGCGATCGAAACGATCCGTGAAGGCACGCGGCTGAGCAGCCTGCCACGGTGAAAAATGAGCCTCGTAATCGTTACGACCCGCAGAATCCGCCCCTGGAGTGAAGGATTCGGATCAGATCAGCCCTGCGACAATTGACCCAAGCCCCTTTGAAAAGTCCTATGGAAAGGATTGTTTTCGAATCGCCCGTCGAGCGCCATTCGGCCTCGGAGCCAGCCTTTCCCATGCCATCGAAATCGGACCTCCAGATGAACTCCCGACGCGCCCTGCTCGCGGTGTTGATCGCCGGTGGCCAGTCGCTTTCCGCTTCGGCGGGCTGTTTCGATTGGCTGTTCGGCTGCAAGACGACGCCTCAACCCACCCCCTTCGCCGTGGGGGTGATGCCGCAGACGACCATCACGCCACTGGGCCCGCCCGTGCCGGTCGGCCAGCCCTTTGTCACGGCACCGCAGAGCTCGATGGGTTTTGTCCAGCCGATGGGGGGCGCTGTGGCCCAATTCCCGGTCGCCGGCACCCAGGCCCACGCGATGGCGTTCTCAGGAAACTTTGTCAGCCCGATGGTGGTGAACAACCCGTCGGTCCTCAGCGGCATGCCGGTCAACCCGAATGCGCCCCAGGTCTCCGCGTTCCGCGGCATGGCTCAGCCGATGCAGACCGCGCCGGTGACCAACACCTGGTGGGGCGCGACCGCGCCTCAAACCAGCTTCAACGCCGCGGCGGCGTTCAACGCACCGGCCGCGTCAGGCTCCTGGACGCATCCGATGCAGGTTTCGCCGACGCAACCGCCGGAGACTAGCAACGGTTGGATGGGCATGAAGCACGGCAACAGCTACCAGACGACGTACAACAACGTCCCCACGACCGTCTACCGCCCGGTTCAACAGATCGACCCGGCTACCGGCCAAATGGTGATCGTCCAGCAGCCCTGCCAGACGACGACCCAACAGGTTCAGCGGACGCCGACGAGCACCTTGCAGCATGTCCCGACCACACCACCCGCTTCGCCCTACAGCGCCGAACCGGGCTGTGGCAACGAATTCCCCGGCCACCCCGGCGGCGTGACCTACCCGACTCAACCGACGCCCCAAACGAACTACCAAGGTTCCACGTCCTATCCGGGCGCGACCGGGCCGTACGACGCCAACGGCTACGGCTCGGGCGTCTCCCAAGCGACCTCGGTCCAACCGCCCGTCGCGGGCTATGGCAGCAACGGCTACGACACCAACGGTTATGGGAACTCCCAGATACCGTCGACCGCGCCGCAACCGCTCAGCGGCAGCTATTCCGGTTCGGGGTCCACCGACAACGGGTACTACGGCCAAGGTTCGTCGACGAGCCCCGGCACGTCGGCATCGCCGAGCTACCCTACCGCCCCGAGCTACCCGACCACGCCCGCCGCACCGTCGTCACCCAACGGCTCCGGCGGCTACGGTGACGCGTCAGCGGTCGAACAGCCGCGGTTGCAAGCCCCGCCGCTCGGCTCGTCCGGCAGCAATTCGTCCGGCAGCTCGTCGAGCAACTACCCGCCTGACAATGGCTCGTCCAACAACTACTCCTCCGGTGGCAGCTCCTCGAGCAGCTATCCTTCCGGCAGCAATTCATCGAACAACTACTCGTCCGGCGATTCCACGTCGGGCAATTACGGTTCGCCATCCGGCGGTTCCTCATCTGGCAGCGGATCGGGAGCCGGCAGGTACGACAGCAGCAGTTACAGTGGCGGCAACAGCGGCAACTCCTCGACGCCGTCCAACCCCGTGTCAAGCAAGTACTCCGACTTGCCTCCGATCCCGGCCGCGGACGACTACGAGCCGCCCGCTTGGAACGGCAACAATCCGAACGGCAACCGGCCTCAACCGGGCTCCCCGGCGCAGCCCGGTCAGCCCGGATCGGCGACACCGCGGATCTCGCCCCCCTCGTGGGCCGACCGGACCGCGATGCGGACGAACGAACCACTTCGTGAACCGGGCTACGACGCGACCCGCCGCGGCGAAGCGACTTCGAACCGCGCGGCCACGCCTTCGGCTTGGCAACGGGCGTCGTTCCCGCCAGCCAACCCTCCCGCAGCAGCTCAACCTCCCAAACGGGACACCGGCGGCTGGGTTCCCGCAAATCCGTCGGGATATTGAACCACCTCATATCCGCAGAACCACTCAATCGAAGCCATCCGCACCCCTTCCGGGCCGTTGCACTTGCCGGTTCGGACGCGGAAGCGACCTTCGCCTGCGGATGTTAGAATGAGCCTTCTCGTTCGCCGGTCGGCGAAACGTCCCGCCCGCTCATTCCCCTCCCGAGTGATTGCCGTGCCACATCACGGAAGTGTTCCCAACGCGACGCCGCGGTCCGGATTTCCCAAAGGCCTCGCGGCGTCATTGCGATTCCTCTTCGGCAGTTTCGCCCTGATCTCACTGTCTGGTCAAAACCCGGCGATCGGCGAGCAGCCGGCTGCGCTGACGGTGCCAAACGCGGACGCCGAAGGGGAACGATTCTTCGAAGACCACGTGCGGCCGTTGTTGGTCGCCCGTTGTCTGAAGTGTCACGGGCCGGACAAAGAGTTCGGTGGCTTGCGGGTCGATTCTTGGCAAAGCCTTCGCGAAACGAGCGACTCGGCGCCGGTCGTGGTGCCAGGCGATGTCGGGGCGAGTTTGCTGGTCCAGGCCGTCCGCCGCGAGGACGGACTGGCGATGCCGCCCGACGACGAGTTGTCGGCGGATGAGGTCGCGACGCTCGTTCGTTGGGTCGAGATCGGTGCTCCGTGGCCGACCCACGAACCGATCGCCTCGGAGGAGGCCGCTCGGCGAGCCCGTGAGCACTGGGCATTTCAACCGATCTCCGATCCTTCCCCGCCAACGACCGGCGATTCGGCCTGGCCACGCAACCCGATCGACGCGTTCGTTTTTGATCGACTAGAGCGCGAACAACTCGCTCCGTCCGACCCCGCCGACCGCGGGACGCTGACCCGCCGAGCCTCCTATTTGGCCACCGGCCTGCCGCCGACCCCGGACGCGTTTCAGCGTTTCGTCACCGCGCCCGCCCCGGACGCTTACGAGCAGTGGGTCGACGAACTGCTCGATTCGCCTCAATTCGGCGAACACTGGGCGCGGTGGTGGTTGGACGTCGCCCGCTACTCCGATTCGAAAGGCTACGTCTACGCCCGGGAACATCGCTTCTGGACGCATGCCTGGGCCTATCGCGATTGGGTCGTCGACGCCTTCAATCGCGACCGCCCCTACGACGAATTCCTGCAGATGCAGTTGGCCGCCGACCAGGTTTCGGAATCGCCCCAGGATCTCGCCGCGATGGGTTTCCTGACGATCGGACGACGGTTCCTGGGCGTCAAGCATGACATCATCGACGACCGGATCGACGTGGTCAGCCGCGGCATGTTGGGGCTGACGGTGAGTTGCGCGCGGTGCCATGACCACAAGTACGACCCGATCCCGACCGCCGATTATTACTCGCTCTACGGCGTCTTCGACAGTTGCTTCGAGCGAGAGCAATCGATCGACGATCCGAATCGGCTCGATCCGGAGTACCGAGCGGAACTGGAGCGACGCCGGCAAGCCTTGGCCGATCGGATAGCCGCAGTCCGGCTCGAAACATCCGACCGTTTTCGGGATCGAATCGAGGAATACTTGGCGGCCCAATTCGAGCTCGATCGGTACCCGTCCGAATCGTTCGGCCAGTTGTTTAGCAAAGCCGATCTGTTGCCGAC
>RECD01000230.1 GCA_007694185.1 Planctomycetaceae bacterium | reverse complement strand
CGGGAGCCGGCGCCGAAACGGGGCTCGGCGCCGTGAGGCTCGGCATCGTGGGGGCCGGCCATGGAATACTCACCCCTCCGCCACCAACCCCGACGCTCCCTTGCTCAGGTTGCGGTTGGGCTGAGGAATAGAGCTGATTCGCCGCCGGCCTGGGCGGCATCGCCGCGCCGCGAACGGCTGGTGGGGCGGGCGGATTCAAGGCGATGGCCCCTGCGGCAAGCGGCGTCCCAGGTTGCCCCGGCGAAACGGTTCCCTCCTTGAGCCGGCTGTACCAACCCTCGGGCTGTCCACCGGCTGTGCGAGCGGAATTGCCAGCCGGAACGGCGGCCGCAGTGACCGCTGGCGGCGTTCCGGCGACCGGAGCGGGCGGCGGTGATTGAGCAGCAGCCAGCAAGATGGCGGGATCGCCGGTCGGTCGGCGGCCGGGGTTCTTCACGAACGCGTCGACCGGCCCGCTGCCCTGGGCCACCCAGGCCAGCCACATCTGTTGGAGTTCGGCGAGCGATTCGTAGTCGTAGTGTTTGCGGACATTCTGGGTCCAAGACGGATTTCGCATATAATCGCCGACGAAATCGACGAATTGTCGCGAGCCTCGTTGGGCGATCAGGAATTGGCAAACCGAGTAGCCCTGGGCGTACATCGGCAGCACGTCCGCGGGATATTCGGTCATCAGAAACAACTTATTCATCGAAATCCCTCGCCGGGTGCTGAGGAATTCTCGCAATTTCGCTTCGTGCTTTTGACGTTCGATCGGGTGTTCGACCGTGGTGCAAATCCCCTCGTCGGCCCAGCGGGGCAGCGGACGACCGAAGTGCGTCGCCAGGATCGTGTGAGTGACTTCGTGCGGTAGGACGCTATCCAGAATCCGTTCCGGCGAACCGACGACTTCCATCTGAAAATCACGAACCGGCGAGCGGTTGTAGGTCGTCACGCCTTGAGCCGCCAAATGATCGCCGGCCACGACCCGGACGGGGCAGGGGGTCGGCCAGGGCGGCAGCTCTCTTCCCAGCCAATGGATGGCCAAGTCACGCCGATACCCTTCCGCGGCGACGCCGACGGCCTGAGCCAACTCGGGGCTGGGCGCCATGATCAGGAAGTTTTGCGTCCGAAAGTCGGCCGCTTGGAGCCAACACGGCACCAGGGCCAAGAGCAGCCCCGCGATCGCCGGCATGCGGGCACGGAGGGACGATCGAAACCATTTCCAGGAGGCATCCATGCCACCGACCTTGAAAAAAAGGAATGAGTTGTCAGTCGGTTCAGCGCGAACATCCCGTCCGCGTCAGGGGTTGCTGTCAGGCCGCCACTCGATACGGCGGTCACCGGCCGGCGGTTCGTCACGGTTTCGGATCGAACCGAAGCCCGCCGAATCCGTCCCCGGGCGGAGTCTAGGGAAACCGGGGACGCAGCGCCCAGGGCGAAATCGACTTTAGAAAAAATTTCAATTTCAAGGGGGTTTGTGCCAGATTCATCTTGGTCCCCTGTCGTGAATCTCCTAAACTTCCACGGCAAATCCGGCGGGTGAAAGAGTCACCCCGCAGCATCAGGAGGGAGCCATGGCCGGCGAATCATTCCGTTTCATTCATGCCAGCGATTTTCATCTCGAGCAACCGCTGGGAGATTTGGATATCCTCCCCAGCCACCTGCGAGAACTGCTGGCGAACGCCCCGTTCCGAGCCGCCGATGCGGTTTTTGAGGCGGCTCAGGCCGAGAACATCGACTTTCTGGTCTTGTCCGGCGATCTGCTGAATCCGGCCGCGGCTGGCCCGCACGGCATGTCGCTGCTGCTGCATCATTTCGAGTTGCTGAATCAGCGGCGAACCCCGGTTTTTTGGGCCGCCGCGGATGCCGACGACCCGGCCCGTTGGCCCGAAGCGGTGCCGCTGCCACCTAACGTTACGTTGTTCCCGAAAACTCGTACGGTCAGCATCCCGGTGCAGCGAGCCGGCCGGACGATCTGCCAGGTGATCGGCCGCAGTGGCGAGGGACGTCGCGAATTGCATGTCCCTTCCTATCGCGTCGACCCGACCGACGAATTCACGATCGCGATCGGAGCCGGCTTGGCCGCGGCCGAATCGCTGGCCGAAGGGCGTTTCGATTATTGGGCACTCGGGGGGGAACACCAACGTCGCGAGATGCCGGAAGCGGCGACGATCGGCGGCGTTTATTGCGGCTCTCCGCAGGGACGATCGCTCGATGAGGTCGGGCCCCACGGCTACACCTTGGTCGATGTCGATTCCGAACGGAATTCGCGAGTCCATGCGATGGAATGCGATCAGTTCCGGTTTTGCCGGGTGGAGGTCGATGCGACCGACCCGATGGCGGTCGGCAACCTGCGGGGCGTCTTGGCCGACCGGGTCACCAGGCTGCTGCATGCGAACGGTTCCCGCCACCTGATCCTCGGCTGGGACATTTCCGTTTCCGCGGAAACGCTGCCGCTGGTCGCCGACCCGCACGAATGGTTGACCTGGCTGCGCCGGGAATATGGCCATGGCACCCCGGCCGCGTGGACCGCCCGATTGACGATTCATCCGCCACGGAAATACCCCAAAAATTGGACCGAGGAAGATACGATCCTGGGCGACTTCTTGCGGGCCGCGGAACGGCACGCGAAGTCGGGCGGGAAGGAATTGAATCTGGCGCCGTTCACGGAAGAGCACCCGGGCTTGGCCCGGACGGTCACCACCCTGTTGGCCGACGCCCCCACGACGGTCCGCGGAGAGTTGCTGGAAGAAGCGACAAGACTGGGGGTGGGCTACCTGCGAGGTAACCTCTCCGGCCGTGACAGCCAACCGGGAGATCGGTCATGAAAGTCAAAGATATCCAAGTCGACGGCTTCGGCGTTTGGAGCGGCCTGTCGGTCGATTCGATCCCCGAAACGATGACGTTGGTCTACGGCCCCAACGAAGCGGGCAAGACGACGCTGATGCAGTTTCTGCGGGCGATGCTGTACGGGTTCACCCCCGAGCGCCGCGCACGCTACCTGCCGCCGGTACATGGCGGCGTCCCCGGCGGGGCGATCCGGGTCACCGGCCCCGGCGGCGGTTACGAGATCCGGCGGCACGCCCAATTGACCGACAGCGGCGTGATGGGCCAATTGGCTGTCACCGGCCAGGACGGATTGAGCCAGGGACAGCACCGACTCAGCATGCTGTTGGGGCAGATCGACGAACCGATCTTCACGAACGTGTTCGCGATCGGGATTCGCGAACTGCAGGAATTGAGCACGCTCGACGACACCTCCGCCGCAGACGAACTGTACAAACTCAGCAGCGGGCTCGATCGGGTCTCGCTGGTCGACGTGCTCCGTTCGCTCCGTGGCGGCCGAGAGCGGTTGGTTGGCAAACGCCGCGATGAAGACGATGAAGCCGCCGTGCTGGCCGCGTTGGTCACTCGCCGCGAGCGGTTGCGTGACGAGGTCGAGCAATTGACCCGGTTGGGACGCCGCTGGGGCGAATTGGCCGGCCGACGCCGCGCCCAAGAGGGCGAGATCGATCAACTGCTCGAACGGATCGACCGTTGGCAGACCGAACTCCGCGGCGTCGAAGTCGGCGCTGCGGTCCAGGAAAGCTGGCGGGAACGGGCGACACTCGCCCAACGGATCGCAGAAGACGAAGCCCGCGCCCAACTGCCGGACGAAGCTCCGTCGCAACTGATCCAGATCGAAGCGCTCCTGCAGGAACGACAAGGCAAGCTGGAGGACATCAAGTCGAAGCGGCGGGAACTTCGTCAGCGGGCCGAGGAATTGCCGCTCAACCGCCGCCTGCTCGACATGCAAGGGAAGATCGAAGCCGCCAGCGAACAGGCGACCTGGATCGAAGCGCTCGAAGAACAGATCACCCGGCTGGAACAACAAATCAACAAGGCTCGCGCCCAATGCGACGCCGACGCAGAAAAACTCGGTTGGGATGATCAAGGCGACGGCCACCGCGGGGAACTTCCCGACCTGTCGCGTCAAACCCTCGCGGCCTTGGCGGTCCCGGCCAAGGACATCAAGACCAACCTGTTTGTCCTCAAGCAGGCGCGCGACGAAGCTCGGCAACACCAGGCCCAGGCCGACAAGGTTTCCGAGAAGTTGACGGTCGCGCTCAGGTCGGCCGACGCGACCAACCTGCAGGACGCGATGCGGCGGCAAGCCGAAGTCGTCGCCAACCTGCGGGCCCGGATCCAGCTGGAGCAGCACCTGGAGAAACTCCGGCGGCATCATCGCGATCTCGAAAAGGAAGTGCTCGAACTGGCGACGAACGAGGCCTACCCGCTGGAACAACGGGTGCTCCTGTTCGTCCCCTTCCTGTTCGGCGGGATCGGCACGATCTACGGGATGGTGCATGTGCTCGGGTGGACCTGGTTCTTCGATGACCCGGATCCGACCTGGGGCATGACGATGGTCTTCATGGGCCTGCTCTGTTTTTTCCTCTGGTACACCGTCCGCGATCGGGGCTACTCCGGCACGTCGCTCGACCTGGAAGACTGCGAACGCCAGATCGACTCGGCCCGACGCCAGATCCGCGAACTCGAGTCGGAACGGGACGAACTGGACAGCCGCATACCGGCCGGCGCCGGGTCGCTCGACGTGCGACTCCGGGAGGCCGAATCGCTGCAAACCGACTTGGAAGCCGCCTTGCCGGCATTCCACGCCCAACAGGCGGCGCTGCAAGCCAGCAAGACCTCGCGAACCCGCGCCGCCGAAGCCGCCGAAGGGTTGAAAGCCGCCCGCCGTGGCTGGACCTCGACCCTGCGAAAACTCGGACTGAACGAATCGATGTCGCCGAACTCGGTTCGCCAATTGAGCGAGAATTATGAACAATTGCAGGCCAGCCGACGCAGGCTGGAAGAACTCGAAGCGGAACGTGACCTGCGACGACGTGAGCGGGCCACGATCGCCAAACGCATCGAAGCGCTCTACCTCGAAGTCATCCAGGACGATCGCCACGACGATGCCGGCCGCGCGGATTCGCGTCGCCCGGAGGGGATCCGTATCGAGAAAGACCGTGGTGACAGAGAGCGTGGCGAGAAAGGCCGGGGCGATTCGCTCCCGGCGAGCGGGCGAACCGGCGATCCGCAAGCCGCCAAGACCCACCTCCGCCGCGTCGCCGAACCGCTCGATCAGTTGCGGGAACTGCAAGAGGCGCTCGCTCGCGAACACCAATGGATCAAACGCCGACATGAACTCCGCGACCAGGATGTGCAGTGGAAGCGCCAGCACGTCGCTTGCGTCCGGACAATCGAACGCTGCGAACAACAGCGCCGGTCGCTGTGGGCCAAATGCGGCGTGGCCACGGCCGAACAGTTCTACGAATTGGTCGACGTGAGGACGCGGTTGGCGGACCACCAACAGAAGATGGCCGATCTGGACAAGCAGATCCGCGGCATGATGGGGACCCATGTCGTCTACGAAGATGTCGCTCGGGAACTGGAAGGGAAGACTGCCGAGGACCTGACCCGCCGCTACGAATCGCTCGAAAAACGGATCGAGGAAACGCAGGCCCGCTTGGCAACGCTGCGGACCAGCCAGGGCGAGTTGTCGCAAGAGATGAAGCAACTCGGTGAAGACAACCGCTTGGCGACGCTGCGGCTGGAACTGGAATGCGTCCAGCGCCAGATCGATACGTTGGTTCGACGTTGGCAGACGTTGGCGGTCGCCAGCGGGTTGTTGGAAGAGGTCTGTGCGACGTTCGAACGCGAACGGCAACCGGAAACTTTGCGGGAAGCGTCGTCCTTCCTGAGCCAATTGACGGCCGGCAAGTACAACCGGGTCTGGACGCCGTTGGGAACGAATCGGCTGAAAATCGACTCGGCCGAAGGCCAATCGCTGTCGATCGACCTGCTCAGCCGCGGTACCCGCGAAGCGGTCTTCATCGCCCTACGACTTTCGCTCGCCGCCGCTTACGCCCGCCGCGGCGTCATGCTGCCGCTGGTGCTGGACGACGTCCTGGTCAATTTCGACCGCGAACGCGCCCTGTACGCCGCCCAAACGCTGAAGACGTTCGCCGAGATGGGCCACCAGGTCTTCATGTTCACCTGCCATCAACACATCGCGGAAATCTTCAAAGAAATCGACGTCCAAGTCCGCCAACTGCCGCCCCAGGGCGTCGTCGGACGGGCGACCGTGATGAGCGTGAAACCGACTCCCGTAGCGATCCCCGAACCGGTCGCACCCGAACCGGTCGCACCCGAACCGATTGCGACAGAGCCGATTGCGACAGAGCCGGTCACTCCCAAACCGGTCGTAGCGGAGCCGGTTGTGGCGGAGCCCGAACCGGTGATCCCGCTCCCCATCGTCGCGGAAATCGCCGTTGCCGCTCCCGCCCTTCCCGTCGTGGAATTGCCTGTACTGGAAGAAGCGGTGCCGGCGGAACCGATGGCGGTTGCGGAAGCCGAAGCGGAAGCTCAACCCGTACCGGAACCTGAACCGGTGCCTGAACCCGAACCGGTTCCCTTGCCCAAGCCGGTCCTGACCAAGCCGAAACCCGCACCGGTGCCCCCGGTCGTCCTGCCCGCCCTGCCGGTGCTCCAAGACCTGCCCGAGCCCGCGACGAACGAAGCGGATGCGGACGAGGACGATGCCGACGACGCCGATTCAGAAAGTTGGGAAGACAACGAACTCGAACCGGAGCCGGCCCACGAGTTGGCGATCGGATGGAATTGGTTCGAACGCGACTCAGAGGAACCTTGGTCCGATCCGGACGATGCCCCCGAACCGGTTGCCGAATCGCTGTCGGAGGACGCGCCCAATGCGGACGAGGAACCTGCCGAGGTCGCGCCGGTCGAAGGGATCTGGGAACGGCATCGGAGTTGGACCGATCCGGGCCAAGCGGTCTCCCGCCGAGCTTGATCGGTTCCTGCGCCTCGCCCCGCAAATGTCTCGGCTCACGAACCTCTCGATTCAAGGTCGTTTGGGCCGGCGAACTTCCGGTCAGTTGACTCGCGTCAGACCCGCGTCAATTTCGTGATCCGTCCGGTCGACACCCATTCCGCCACGAACAGGTTCCCCGACGAATCGAAGCAAGCGTCGTGCGGGTGGACGAACTTGCCACCCTGCCACCTCGACGCATCAGCCCGGATTCCGAATCCGCCGCTGGTCGACTTGTCTTCCAATACCCGCTCGACATCGTCACCGAGCGTGACGACGGTCTTCAGGTCCTTGTCGAGGATCGACACCCGGGCAACCAGTTCCGGGATCACCAGCCAATCGCCCCAAGTGTCAGCGTTGGCGGGCAAGCCGAATCCTTCGATCGTGCGTGAATACTCGCCTTCGATCGAAAAGACTTGCAGGGTGTGATGAGCCCGATCGGTGACCACGATCTCGGGCCGCTCTCCCCGGTTGTCGACCCAGATGCCGTGCGGCAAGTTGAAGGTCCCCTTGCCGCTGCCGGGTCCGCCGAACGACGACACCCAATTGGCGTCGCGGTCGTAACGATGGATGTAGTACGCGCCGTAGCCGTCGGCCAACAGGAACCCGCCATCAGGCAGGAACGCGAAGTTGGTCGGCAAAAACCGATCCCGCCCCCACACCTTGGTCGGCGCGGCGGCTTCACCCGCCGCGTAGTGGCCGCTGGCCATCGGCGCGTAGGCCTGCCACACCAATTCGCCGTCGAGGGTGAACTTG
The DNA here is from genome assembly GCA_007694185.1 of Planctomycetaceae bacterium. Taxonomy (GTDB): domain Bacteria; phylum Planctomycetota; class Planctomycetia; order Pirellulales; family Pirellulaceae; genus UBA6163. Next base: position 6,708 of record RECD01000230.1, on the reverse strand, counting down.
GCGAACGTCTTCGCCTGCTGATAAGCCGCCACGTAAAGAAACGCCTGATCCCCTTCGACCCGGATGTCGACTCCGTGGCCGCCGCCTTGGAACATTTGGCCGAACGATCGGATCAACCGGCCCTGCGGGTCGAACACGAAGATGCTGGGGTGCCCGATCAGCTCAGCTTGCCCTTCGTGAATGACGTACAGGTTGTCTTCGGGATCGACGGCGACACCGTGCGTCGTCTGCCAACGAAAGGGTTCGGGCAACTTCGCCCAATCGTGATCGAAGCGAAACTGGTGTTCGCCCGCCCCGATAACCCCTTGCGCCGCCGTCCGTTTTCCGGTCCAGATCGCGGGGGCCAAGGCGACACCGGCGGCCGCGTTTTGAAGGAAGCGGCGACGTGGCAGGGTCGGTTGAGAAGCCATGAGGAGGAACTCCGCTGGATGGTGGGGAAGTAGGGGTGAACCCATCGCCGATGCGACGGATGAGGCGTTGGGGATCGGGTTCGCCGGCCGTCCAACTTAACCGATCGGTTCCCCGGATGCAGCCGCGACGAAAGCCGGCCCCCCAAGCGAAAACGCTGCCGTCGCCACTGGGTTTCGCGATCGTGAATCGCGCAGGCCGACGGCGTTCGGCCCTGCCGGGCTGGTATACTTCGACAGTCAACCCTCTGCCGCCCGCCGGCGCGCGATCGACAGGCCGAACGAAGATCGAACATGCGGAACCCCATCCTCACGACTTGGCTCACTCTCAGCTTGCTCGGCTTGTCGCTGCACCCGCCGATTCGCTGCCCCATCACCCTGTTCGCGGACGAACCTGCCGCTGTGCAGGCCGAGGCCGCCACCGAGGCCCCCGTCAAGGCGGCCAAACCGCTCCGCTCGGCGGTGATGATCCGCTTTCACGAGGCCATCAGTCCGCTCAGCGGCGCGCTGCTGAAACGTCGGTTCGAGCAAGCGGTTCGCGACGGCGCCGAAGTGATCGTGCTGGACATCGACAGCCCCGGCGGCGACGTCATCACCACACTCGATCTGGTCCAGATGGTCGAGCGGGCCACCGACGTCCACGTGGTGGCTTACATCAATCGCGAAGCGATCAGCGGCGCGGCGATCCTGGCGCTTTCGACCGACCAGATCGTGATGCTGCCACGGGCACGCATCGGCGACGCCGGGATGATCGTGATGGGCCCGGATTCGGCTTTTCGCTACGCCTCGGAGAAAGCCCGTAGCTTGCTGGCCCTTCAACTGCGTGATTTGGCCGAAAAGCACGGCCGCCCCGCAGCGCTCGCCGAAGCGATGGTCGACAAGGATCTGGTGATCTCCAAGGCGACGCACAAGGAGGACGGAACGGTCCGTTACTTTTCCAACCGCGATTGGGATTCGATGGAGGATGCCGACCAGTGGCAACGCGGCGTCGTCGTTCGCGAAGCCCCCGGTAACACGTTTTTCACCGCCAACGGCGAACGGGCGGTGGAACTGGGCTTAGCCGAACTGGTGATCGACAGGCCCGAGCAATTGGCGGGCGTGCTGGGGGTGGCCGAGCCGATCCGCTTGATCAATCCCAGCGGTGCCGACACGCTGATCGTGATCCTCAATGACAACTGGGTCACCTGGCTGCTGCTGGTCATCGGGCTGATCGCGTTGGTGATCGAATTGGGAGCCCCCGGTATCGGCGTCGGCGGTCTGATCTCGATCCTCTGTTTCGGCCTATTTTTCTGGAGCCGTTTTTTGGGCGGGACGTCCGGCTGGTTCGAGGTGATCCTGTTCTTGATCGGGATCGCCTTCATCGGCCTGGAGATCCTGGTGATTCCTGGCGTTGGGATCGCCGGCGTCAGCGGCGTGCTGCTGGTGCTGTTTTCACTGGTGATGGCGTCGCGCCGCGTGATGATGCCCGAAAGCTCCCGTGACCTGAGCAACCTGATGGGGGAAATCGGCGTCGTGTTAGCAGCCTTCGTCGGCTTCGGGATCGGGTTGGCGATCCTGGCGAGGTACTTGGGTGAATTGCCATTGCTGAGCCGTTTAGCTCTCGCCCCGATGACCGGCGACGGTGCCCCCCCGGTCGCCTCGCTCGCCGGCACCGCAACCGCCCTGCCCAATCACGAACGAGCCCAAATCGGTGATCTCGGCAAAACGCTCGGGCCGCTCCGACCCAGCGGCAAACTGCAACTCGACGATGACATCCTCGAGGTGGTCACGGAGGGGGACTTCATCCCCGACGGCACTGAGGTCCGAGTGGTCGCGATCCGCGGCGCCCGCGTGGTCGTCCGTCGTGTCGAAGTCGAACAGCAGTAACGACACCGCGAACGTCGCGAATCTTCTGCCGAGCGGAATCGCCTGCCGATACGTCGCCAGAGGAATTTGACAGCCGAACCGGACGCTGCGATGATCACGCGGAGTCGGCGACCCCGCCCTCCTCACCTTCCCACCTCAGGCGACGCCCGGATGTTGACGCTCTACGGCCAACCCTCAAACCGTTTTTGTGACCAGGTTTCCCGACGCGGCTTCTTGCGGATCGGCGGACTCGGCCTAAGCGGAATGGGCGGCCTGGCCTTGCCCGATCTGTTGCGTGCGGAAGCTTCCAAAGGCCAAGGGAGAACGAACAAATCGGTGATCATGGTCTACCTGCCCGGTGGCCCTCCCCACCAAGACATGTACGACCTCAAGCTCGATGCCCCTTCGGAAATCCGCGGCGAGTTTCGGCCGATCTCGACCAAGGTCCCGGGAATGCAGATCTGCGAGCACCTGCCGCGGCTGGCCGGGCTGGCCGACCGCTTGGCGGTGATCCGTTCGATTGTCGGTGCCAAGGATCGTCACGAGTCGTTCCAGTGCATGACCGGCCGCCTGAACGAACGCAACCCGCCCGGCGGCTGGCCCGAATTCGGATCCGTGATCTCCAAACTGCAAGGGACCCCCGATCCGACCCTGGCGTCCTATGTCAACCTGTCGCCCAAAATGCGACACGCCCCGTATAACTTCGGCCGACCGAGCTTCCTGGGGTTCGGGCACACGCCGTTCATGCCGCTGGGCGGCATCCGTGATGACATGGTGCTGAACGGCATCACGATCGAACGGCTCGAAGACCGCAAACGCCTGCTGGCGAGTGTTGACCGGTTCCGACGCGATCTCGACAGCGGCGGTGAGATGTCGGGGATCGATTCATTCCAAAGCCGCGCGTTCGAAATCCTGACCTCCAGCCGCTTGCTCGAGGCCCTCGACATCTCGTCCGAAGACCCGAAACTGCGGGAACGGTACGGCAAGGGGACCGAGCAGGAACAAGGGGACGCCGCCCCGCGACTGAACGAACAATTCCTGCTGGCCCGCCGACTCGTCGAGGCCGGCGTCCGCGTCGTCACCCTCAGCTATTCCTTCTGGGATTGGCACGGCGCGAATTTCCGAAACGCCAAGCAGAACTTCCCGGACTTCGATCAAGCCCTCAGCGCGTTGCTGGAAGACCTGGAACAACGAGGCCTGCTGGATGACACGACCGTGATCGCTTGGGGCGAGTTCGGTCGCACGCCGCAAATCAACAAGGACGGCGGTCGCGACCACTGGCCCGCCGTTTCCTGCGCTTTGTTGGCCGGCGGCGGCATGCGGACGGGCCAAGTCATCGGCGCGACCGACCGGTTCGGCGGTGAAGCCGTCCAACGCCCGGTGACCTTCAAGGAGGTGATCGCGACGCTCTACCACAACCTCGGTATCAACGCGGCGACCACGACCGTTGCCGATCACAGTGGTCGCCCTCACTACCTCGTCGATGACAACTCGCAACCGATCCGCGAATTGGTCTGATCACGTCGCCAGCCTCGATTCCACCTTCAAACGGTGCGTCAACCGCGTGCCGACGGCGTGACATGAAACTTAAGTTCCCGGATCCCCGAATCGGGATGGTCTTGCTGCAATCGCTGTAGCACCGCCCGCTTGGCGAAAGTCAATTCCTGCAACGCTACCGAATTGGTGGCATGGACGTGCAGGATGCCCCGTTTCAGGTTGCCGATCCCGACCGAACCGGCCAAATTCGGACCGACCACAGCCGCCAAACTAGCTTGCAGCCCGTCCGAGGCGAACGACTGCGCGTACCCACGCCGCGCCATCAAACGCTCCACCAGAGCGCCGAGCAGTTTCGCATCCCCCACGGCGCCAGGTAATCGCCCGGGTTTCGTTCCGCCACGCTTCATCGTCGTTTACCCCACGGTCGAGCCCACACCACAGACGACTACGACTTCGCACAAGCCTCTCCTGGCAGGTTGCCGCTGTCACAAATCGGGTTACCCTCGACTTCGGTCGCAACACACGGTGAAAGCGCGCAAAACGAAGTCGATGGCGCCCCCGTCAAGCTTTGGCAACCCCGTCAAGCCAATGCACCGCGTTCCCTGCGTCGCGCAGTCAGCCTTCCGCAGGGTCGTCCACCGCTTGCGAAACCGCAGCCAACAAGTCTGCAAAGATCGCTTCGGGCGGCCGATCGGCGTCGATCCGCCGCAGCTGCCCCCGCTCCGCATAATAGCCGATCACCGGCTCGGTCTGGTTCCGATAGATCTCGAACCGATGCCCGATCGCCTCGACCGTGTCGTCCGGTCGATGTTCGATCTCGGCACGCTGCACGATCCGCGTTACCAGCTTCGCTTCGGGGACGTCCAACAGCAAAACGAAATCGACCCGCTGTCCCGATCGGCCGAGGTACTCGTCGAGCAATTCCGCCTGCGTAACCGTCCGAGGAAATCCGTCGAACAAGCAACCGGGGCGACAATCGTCCTCGCTCAGACGTTCACGGATCAATTCCATCGCCACGTCATCGGGCGCCAGGTTGCCGGCATCGATCCGTTCGGCAGCCATCCGCGCCAACGAAGACCCCGGCGGCGCAGATCGGATCATTTCACCCGTCGAAAGATGCGGGATCCCGAAATGCTGGCTCAACAACCGACCTTGGGTCCCTTTGCCACTGCCGGGAGGCCCGATCAACACGATTCTCATCGCCAACCACCTGTTCGAATGAGGAAGCTGACCGAACCGGATGACACGAGCGCCTGCGAACCGCGCCCAAAGCCCGTCGCGATCACCGGCAACAAAATCACTTGCCGCCGGGACCGGTTCCGCCGCCACCTTCCAGCATGCCGCGGTAATTTCGCATCACCAAGTGGCTGTCGATCTTTTGGATCAGGTCGAACGCGACGCTAACCGCGATCAGCAAACCCGTACCGCCGTAGAAGCCGGCGATCGAGTAGGGAACCCCGAGCGACCCGTAGACGATCGTCGGTACGATCGCGACCAATGACAAGAACGCGGCGCCGACGTAGGTGATCCGGACCATCACCTTCTCCAGATAATCGGTCGTGCGTCGTCCCGGCCGATAACCGGGAATGAACGTCCCGCTTTCCTTCAAATTGTCCGACATTTCCTTCGGGTTGAAGGTGATCGCCGTCCAGAAGTAACAGAAGAAGAAAATTAACGCGATGTACAGCAGGTTGAAGAAAAACGAAGCCTGATCATTAAGCGTCAAACTGGCGTAATTGAATGCCCTGAACGCCCCGCTGCCGGTCGTGAAGTACTGGCCGAGGAACCCGAGCATCACGCCGGGGATCATCAACAAGCTGCTGGCGAAAATGATCGGCATCACGCCCGCCTGGTTGATCCGCAACGGCAGGTGCTGACGGGTCCCCCCGAACATTTTTCGGCCACGGGTGAACTTGGCACTCTGGGTCGGAATTTTTCGCTGTCCCATCGTGATGAAGACGACGCCGAACACGACCCCGACAAACAGCAAGATCAGGACGATCAACGTCTCCACCCCGACCTGCCCGCGGCTCAATCCGGTCAACTCGACCTTCATGTTGCTGACCAGTTCGTATAGCGCCATCGGCATCTGAGCGAGAATCCCGGCCATGATCAGCAAACTGATCCCGTTTCCGATCCCGTACTCGTCGATCTGCTCGCCCAACCACATCAGGAAGACGGTACCACAGGTCATCACCATCACGGCGACGATCTGCCAACCCCAATACAAGCCGTCACCGTTGCTGTTTAAAAAGTCCGCATTGATGTTGCCGAATCCGGACTCCCCACCGACCATGATCATGAATCGCAAGTACATCCAGCTCTGGACCACGCAGATGGCGACCGTCAGGTACCGCGTGTACTCGTTCAGCTTCTTCCGTCCCGCTTCGCCTTCCTTCTTCAACTCTTCCAGCGGCTTATAAACGCTGCCGAGCAATTGAAAAATGATCGACGCCGAAATGTACGGCATGATCCCCAGCCCGAAGATCGTGGCGTTCCGCAGGTCACTGGCCGCAAACAAGCTGACCTTCTCGAAGAAGTCGGCCGCGCCTCCGCTGCCGGTATCCATGCCCTGCGAGATCATCGGCAGCGGAATGTGAAACCCGATCCGATAGATCGCGAGCAACCCGAGGGTTAGCAGAATCTTTTTACGGAGCTCGGGAATCGAAAAGATGACGCGAATTTTATCGATCATGGAGGGGTACCAACCAGGCGAGGATCCGTCGAACTTCCCGGGAGTTTACCGAAACGGGCCGGTCGCGGCGAGAGCGGTCCGGGACGAGAACACCGATCCGGTACGAACCACCCAGCGGCCAAAGTTTGGGCCAAAATTTGGGCCAGAGTCTGCGGCCAGCGTTTGCCAGCTTTCTGCCATCGAGGTTCACGCTTCCCCTCGAGCTTCCGACCGACCCGGCAAGCTCATCACCAACCGTCGGTCTTGATCATTTCGTTCGCACGC
>RECD01000261.1 GCA_007694185.1 Planctomycetaceae bacterium | reverse complement strand
GCGGCTCGGACCGTTGGCTGATTTACACGGCTTCCCCGTCAGGTAACACCTACGGTGGGCTGTTGAGCGGTAACCAGGCGTTGTATGGCCGCACCTTTACTAGCGACCCGCCCGCGTTGATCACCCAACTCGGCAATCGTTACATCTTTGCCGAGGATTTGCCGTCGCTCACGGTCGCGGTAGCGACCAACCTGATCGGGATGAAGGTATACGGTGACTCGTACGTGTTTCCCGAGCCGGTTATCGGAACGAATTACACGATCAGCGGCTTCGTCAACGCGGCGGCGTTTGGCGGTGTCTTCACGCAAGACAACATCACCAACATCGGTTTGACGGGTGCGCCTGTCTTCTCCTCGCCCGGGGCCGCCCCCACCGCGCCGGCCAGCGACAACGCGTACCCGCTAAACATCGCCGTGGGGAGTCTGGCGAACACTGCCGGATATACCTTTGGCAACTTCGTTCCCGGCAGACTATTCGTCACGCCCAGGCCGTTAACGATCACGGCGAAAGACCAATTCAAGCCGGTCGGAGTTGCCTTGGATTTGGACCCCATAACCGGCATTACCGTTCAAGGGTTGCAGAATGGTGAGACGATCGGCAGTGTGGTTCTGAGCAGCGATGGGGCGCCGGCCTCCGCGCCAGTCGGTGTCTACTCGATCGACGTCAGCTCCCCCGTTGGTGGCACAGCCGATCTGACGAATTACCGACTGCTCGTTGAGCCCGGGCGTTTGACGGTCGCCTCGGTTTCAGGCCAGTTTGTCTACGACGAGTTCGTCCGCTATCGGGATAACTGGCAGACCTTGTCTAGTTTGCTGGGCTACGGAAGCGATGTGCTTGTCATTCGCCCGCGATCGAATGACGAGGTCGAAGAAGAGAGCACCGAGGAAACGGATGCGCTGAGCGAAGGCCAGAACGGCGATGACGACGGCGAGAAGCGGATTCGAAAAGCGATCACGATGCGTTGAGCAGAGTGTATCTCTCAGGCACGGTCACGATTTGCCGCTGGCAGGACGTTGCGACTCAAGCGGGTCGACATCGACATCGATCGCGAAACCCCGGGGTGAAGTCGGCGCCTCGGGCCTGATGGCAATGATGCCTGCGGCATGATGAGAGCAACCGGTCAGTGAAGAGAAGATTTTCTCGGCAGTGGAAGCTGAGCGATGGCTTATAAGGATTTCCTCCGCACAGCCCGGAAATCTGAAAAAATCTGCGCGACCCGCGGATTGATTTGGAGACTCCGTAGGACTCTCGTTTCTGTTCGCAGATTAACTGGGCGACGCCAGTTTGACCTCGCGGATTGACATAAGCCGTTGCGTGTAAGTGCCTTGTGCCTGAAACGTCGGGATCCGTTGAGCTAGGAAGAGAAGACTTGCGGCGTAAACACTTGGTCTGGAGTAGTTTGCGTGTCGAGGAGTTTGGCAACGTGGCGGTGTCCAGTTAAGCACGTCGACAGGAATGTTTCGGTATAATCCGCGAAGGCGGCCAGCGGCATTATCGGCCTGCGATTTCAAGTTGTGCAAGATGAGGCCTGTCGAAGTGCTCAAGTTGTGTGAATGCCAGGCTTCATTAACGCTGCTGCGAAGATGTGTCGCCCTCCGGGCTTTGTGAGTTTATTTTCCTGGGTCCGGTGGCTTACGCCACCGGCAAGTATGTGGCGCCCTCTGGGCTAAGAGTGTGGGATGAAATCTGATGAAGTGCTTGGTGAAACATGGAGCGCACCATCCGGTGAACCCAGCGACTCTACAGATTCCTTCGGCAGGTCGAGATCGGGACGTCATGGATGGAGCCTGGGTGGAGTGCCCCCATTTCTTCGTCTCGTCGAAGGCCTGTTGGCGGACTTCTGACGAGTGGCGGGGATTGGCTTACCAGCGGAACTCGATACCGACGTTCAGGCCGTGAAGCAGGACGCCGCCGCGGGTGTGGTTGCCGCTGCCGGCGCCGTCGACGGTTCGGAAGTCCAATTGGTTGGCCGCGAGCGAGACGCCTTCGACCCACAATAGGTTGTAGCCGGCGCGGAGGTGCAGACTGTCGCTGAGACGGTAGACCAGGTTCGGGTTGATCTCGCCGATGAAGGCGACCGGATACACCGACCCGCCCGTCGGTTCTCTCAAGAAGAACGGGTCATTGACGCCGTCGTTGACGGTCACGAATTGCTGGTGCCGTGATTCGTTGCCGTACAGGCCCGCTTTGGCGGTCGCGTCCCAGCCGAGTCGGCCGTGCCAACCCTGCCGGCGAAGTCCGACTTGGAAGCCGTACAGGTTATTGCGAGACGCCAAGTCGTATTCGCTGTCGAACCCGGCGTCATCGATGCCGCGGATGTTCAGTTCGTCCGCCAGGCGGAGGTAACGGAATCCGGCGATCCAGAGCCAAGGTCCGAACCGCCGCGTCCCGTTGAGCTCGAAGCTGTGCAGTTCGCTCGCCGAGGTGAGCGTCATCTGATCGACTTCGAACAGGTCGAGTAACTCGAATCCCAGGTCACCCGGCAGCGACAGGTTTTCGGGGTCGGTCACGGTGGCGAAGGAACGCTCTAGCGGCAGGCCGAAATAGGAGACTTCCCAGCCCCAGCCGCAATCATGGAGGGAACCCAGCGTCAGCTTGGGGCCCCAGCGTGTGTCCAATCCGAGGTCGCCGGTCGACAGGGCAGCCTGACCCGCTGGATCGTTGAACAACGCTACGTCGCGATCGGCGCCGCCGCGGAGGAACTTCCAGCCGATCGCGTCGGCTTGAAAGTAGTGGTTTTTGCACGCCCCGGTTGCCGAGGCCATTTGGGCGACTGACGCCTCGTGGGCGGCTGTCGCGTTGTGGGCGTTCACGGCGTGGTCATGAAAGTACTGCGCCGTGGCCGGAGTGCAACTGAAGATCAGAACAGCGAGGCCGGTATAGAGAGTTCGAATCATGGATCACTCCCAGTTCGCTCTCACCTCCTGTGAAAAGCCCAGTATGACAACGACTTCCAGGCAACCGATCCGTCGGCATCCTCACCTGTGTCTGTTGCACTAGATCGCCAATGGCAGCGGCTCGAACCACTTTTCCGGCCAAGAAAACCCGGATGCCGTCCGGGAGGCGACCAACCGTAACGAACAAACGGGTCGTGGGGAACCGGAAAACGGTTCGGCGATGGGAAAGCGGTTGTCGGCTGCGGACGGCCGTGGGATCTGGCGGACGGTTCAGCGGCCGAATCGCCGTTGGAGCGACATCACTTCGGGCGACTCGATTTGCAGCGCGGCCATCGCCTGGCATGCCGCCAAGGCGGCCGCGAGGGTGGTGATGCAGGGGACGCCCGCTTGGACCGCGGCGGCTCGAATCTTCCCTTCGTCCGTCCGCGCCCCTTTACCGCTGGGGGTGTTGACGACCAATTGGACTTCGCCGTTCTTCAGGTAGTCGAGCAGGTTGGGGTTACCTTCCGCGATCTTTTTGACCCGCGTGACAGTCAGTCCGGCTTCTTCGATCCGGGCGGCGGTGCCGGCGGTTGCGATCATTTTGAACCCGAGTTCGTCGAGTTGCTTGGCGATCCGCGGCACGTCGTCCTTATGCCGCGACGACATGCTGATGAACACGTTGCCGGACTCGGGCAACAGGGTGCCGGCGGCGAGTTGGCTTTTCGCGAACGCCATCGCGAAGGTTTCGGCGACGCCCATCACCTCGCCGGTGCTCCGCATTTCGGGCCCCAGCACGATGTCGACGCCGGCGAATTTGCGGAACGGGAAGACGCTTTCCTTGACCGACACATGTTTAGGAACCGGTTCGTCGTGGATCCCGAGTTCGTCGAGCGTCAGGCCGGTCATCACCTTGGTCGCCAATTTTGCGATCGGCACGCCGGTCGCTTTTGCGACGAACGGAACCGTTCGGCTGGCCCGCGGGTTGACTTCCAACACGTACAGGGTCGGTTGGCCGGCTTCTTCCTTGACGGCGAACTGGATGTTCATCAGCCCGATGACTTGAAGCTCTGCCGCCAGTCGTGCGGTCGCTTCCCGGATTTCCCGCAGGGTGGTGGGGGTCAGGGTGAATGGGGGGATGGCACAAGCGGAATCGCCCGAATGGACACCGGCTTCCTCGATGTGTTCCATGATGCCCATCACGACCGACCGCCGGCCGTCGCAGAGTGCGTCGACATCGACCTCGGTCGCGTCCTCGAGGAACCGGTCGATCAGCACCGGTTGGCCGTCGGCGGCGATGAACGCTTCGGCGACGTACCGATCGAATTGCGTCTGGTCATAACAGATTTCCATGGCCCGACCGCCCAGTACGAAGCTGGGGCGGACCAACGAGGGGAACCCGATCCGTTTGACCTCTTGCCGCGCCTCGGTCATGTTCCGCGCGATGCCGCTGGGGGGTTGTTTCAGCCCCAGGCGGTTGATCAGGGCTTGGAACAGTTCACGATCCTCGGCGGCTTCGATCGTTTCGACCGAGGTGCCGATGATCGGGACGCCGGCTTCCTTCAAGCCGCGGGCGAGGTTGAGCGGGGTTTGTCCTCCGAACTGGACGATCACGCCGTCGGGGCGGATCGCGTCGCAAACGTTCAGCACGTCCTCGATCGTCAGCGGCTCGAAGAACAGCATGTCGCTGGTGTCGTAGTCGGTGCTGACGGTTTCCGGGTTGCTGTTGACCATCACGCTCTGGTAGCCCAATTCGCGGAGCGCGAAGCTGGCGTGGCAGCAGCAATAATCGAACTCGATACCTTGGCCGATGCGGTTCGGCCCGCCGCCCAGGATGACGATCCGCTTCTGGTCGCTCGGCGGCGGCAATTCGTCTTCGAGTTCGTAGGTGCTGTAGTAGTAGGGCGTTTGGGCTTCGAATTCCGCCGCGCAGGTATCGACGCTCTTGTAGACGGGGCGCACACCCAGTTCGAGGCGACGGGCTCGAACGAGCATCTCGGTCGAACCGGTCAGCTTGGCCAATTGCCGGTCGCTGAAGCCGTGCTGTTTCGCGGAGAAGAAATCCGCGGCCGACCAATCGGACAGCGGCCCTCGTTGGGCCAGCCGTTGTTCCTCTTCGACGATCTGTTGGATGTGATCCAAGAACCAGCGGTCGATGTGGGTCAGCTCGAAGATCCGGTCGATCGACATGCCGGCCTTGAACGCGTAGCGGATGTAGAAAATCCGCTCGGCCCGCGGCGTGCTCAATCGCGAAATGATCTCATCTTCGTCAGGTCGCAGTTCCGTATCCCACAGGTCACGGTGGTCGCATCCCAGCCCGAACGCGCCGACCTCCAGGCCTCGCAAGGCTTTTTGCAGCGATTCCTTGAAGGTTCGCCCGATCGCCATCGTCTCCCCGACGCTCTTCATTTGCGTCATCAGGGTCGAGTCGGCTTCGGGGAACTTTTCGAACGCGAAGCGAGGGATTTTGGTGACGACGTAGTCGATCGACGGTTCGAAACAGGCTTTGGTCTTGCGGGTGATGTCGTTGGGCAATTCCCACAAGCGATAGCCGACCGCCAGCTTGGCCGCGATCTTGGCGATCGGGAAGCCGGTCGCCTTGCTCGCCAACGCGCTGCTGCGAGACACCCGTGGGTTCATTTCGATCACGATCATCCGCCCGGTGTCGGGATGGATCGCGAACTGGATGTTCGACCCGCCGGTTTCGACACCGATCTCGCGGATCACCGCCAGCGACGCGTCGCGCATCCACTGGTATTCTTTGTCCGACAGCGTCTGGGCGGGGGCGACGGTGATCGAATCGCCGGTGTGGACGCCCATCGCGTCGAAGTTTTCGATGCTGCAGATGATGACGACGTTGTCATCCAAATCCCGCATCACCTCCATCTCGAACTCTTTCCAGCCGATGATCGATTCCTCGATCAGCACCTCGGTGATCGGGCTTTGGTCGAGCCCGTTTTGGACGAGGGCATCGAAATCGGCTCGGTTGTAAGCGATCGCCGAACCGCTGCCGCCGAGCGTGAAGCTGGGGCGGACCACCGCGGGCAGGCCGACCCGTTTGACCACCTCGCGGGCGTGCTCGAGTGTCCGGACGGTTTCGCCGATGCAGGTTTCCAGGCCGATCTTTTCCATCGCCTGTTTGAACAGCTCCCGTTCCTCGGCCTTGGCGATCACGGCCGCGTTGGCGCCGATCATTTCGACGCCGTATTTCTCCAGCACGCCGTTAGCCGCCAGTTCCATCGCCAGGTTCAAGCCTGTCTGGCCGCCGAGCGTCGGCAGGAGCGCGTCCGGCCGCTCGACCTGGATCACCTTTTCGACCATCTGCCAGGTCAGGGGCTCGATGTACGTCGCGTCGGCGGTGTCCGGGTCGGTCATGATCGTGGCCGGGTTGCTGTTGATCAGCACGACCTCATAACCTTCCTCACGGAGCGCCTTGCAGGCCTGAGTCCCCGAATAATCGAACTCACAGGCCTGACCGATGACGATCGGCCCGCTGCCGATCAACAGAATTTTTTTGATGTCCTCACGACGCGGCACGACAGAATTCCGACTGGGTGTGGGAAGGACGGGAGGTGGCTAAAATCCCGAGGAGGATAACACAGCCCGGCTGGATCGCGTAGGCGGTAAGGGGTGACGATTTTCGCCGCTGGGGCTCCGGCGGGCGGTTCGGTCAGGCGATCGGCGACGGATGATGCCGGCGGGTGATCGCGAGCAGCGGTTCGTGCAGATGCCCGTTGGTCGCCAAAACGCCGGACGGGACGAGCCCCAGCGGTTCGCCGCGGGTCGTCGTCACCTGGCCCCCGGCGAGTTCGACGAACAGCCGGCCCGCGGCGAAATCCCAGGGCGACAGGTGGTATTCGAAGAAACCGCCGTAATGCCCACAGCCGACCATGCAGAGGTCGAGGGCGGCGGTCCCGAACCGGCGGATCCCATGGATTTGCTGGCCGAAACAGTCCTCGATCGCGCGGAGCGTACACCGCATCATCTCGCCGCGATCGTAATAGAAGCCGCAACCGACCAGCGATTGCGCAAGTCCGGTCGCCCCGTCGACGCGTGCCTGCCGCCCGTTGTGGTGAGCCCCACGGCCGACAGCGGCGGTGAACCAATCGTCCCGGGCCGGGTTGAAGACGACGCCGACTTGGGGGACGCCGCGGTGGTAGTAGGCGATCGAAACGGCGAAATGGGGGATCGCGTGGGCGAAGTTGGTCGTGCCGTCGAGCGGGTCGATGACCCAGAGGTGTTCGCAGTCATTCGGATCGAGCGACTTGCCGAGCGATTCTTCGCCGAGCAGCGAATGATCGGGGAAGGCGCCGGTCAGCAAATCCGCCACGGTCCGCTCCGATTCCAGGTCGGCGTCCGAAACCAGATCATGGGCGACGCCGCCGCTAGCCGTCTTGTTCCGCATCTGGACGCCGTCACGCAGGTGCCGCATCAACACCTCGCCGCCGGCGAGCGCCGCTTCGCGGGCGACTTCCAACAGCCGATCGATCGAGTTGGGCGTGTGGGAGTCGGCTAGCTCTTGGTCCGCAGGTAACTCTTCGGCCGCGGCTCTGTGAGGATCGTTCGGTGGCGTGGGCATGGGGTCGTTGGGGCGGGCAAGGAAACGGTCAAACGCCGCCGATAAGCGGGGGCGTCAGGAAACGGGTGGGGGCGCCGGATCACGGCAATCAACAACGGCACCCGCGTGCCGGCACCGCCGAGTCGGATGGCGGTGGCAAGTGTAGGGGATCGTCGTCGGCTCGTCAGCGTGGACGGTCTGCCGCCGATCGACGCGACCCGACCTGGACAACCTTCCCGTTTGGCTTGACATTGGGGCCAGCCGCTGCCTGAAGGCCGGGACGCGGTGATTCCTTCCAGATTTCTCAAGCGGAGTGGCGTGGGCGATGGAGTATCGGAGATTGGGTGCCAGCGGCTTGTCGGTCTCGGACCTCTGCTTGGGGACGATGACGTTCGGCTTGCAGTGCGATGAGGCGACGTCGCAGCGGGTCATGGACCGGGCGGTCGACGCCGGGATCGATTTTTTTGACACGGCCGAGGTCTATCCGGTGCCGCCGAGGGCGGAATTGGTCGGGGTAACCGAAGAGATCATCGGGCGGTGGTTGCAAACCCGCAACCGCGACTCGGTCACGATCGCTACCAAGGTGACCGGCCCGCGGCACGGTTGGTTCGCCGCCCCGGTGCGGGGCAGCCGCTGTTTCATCGACAGCCACCAAATCCACCGGTCTTGCGACGAATCGTTGCAGCGGTTGCAGACCGATTACATCGACCTGATGCAGATCCACTGGCCCGACCACGGCATGCCCTATGAGGAGCTGCTCGGGGCGCTGACGGAGCTTCGTGAAATGGGCAAGGTCCGCCTGATCGGCTGCAGCAACGAAACCTGTTGGGGCTTGATGAAGAGCTTGTGGGCGGCCGACCGGGCGGGCACGTCCCGCTACGAAACGGTGCAAAACAACTTCAGCTTGATCAATCGGCGGTGCGAGAGCGAGTTGGCGCAAGTGCTGCGGCAAGAAAAAGTGAGCCTGCTTCCCTACAGCCCGTTGGGGGGCGGCGTGCTGACCGGCAAGTATCAGAACGGCGGGCCCGAAGGGGCACGGTTCACCGGCTATCTGAAGGGCGACGGCGAGCGGCAGCGGCGGATGGCGGAACGCTTCGTCAACGCGAGATCGCTCGAAACGACCGCGCGGCTGATGGCGATCGCTGACGATCTTGGCGTGACGGTCGCCCAATTGTCCTTGGCCTGGAGCCGCCAGCACGATTTCGTCGCCTCGACGATCTTCGGCGTGACCGACATGGATCAGCTCGAGGAACTGCTCGGTGCGGCCGATCTGGTGCTCGATTCGGAAACGCTGGCCCGCATCGACCAGATCGATTTCGAGATCCCGACGCCGATGACCGAAGACGGCTTGCGGCGGTTATAGGCAACCGCCAAAAGCCCTGCGTCTTCGGCACGGAGATGTCACTCGGCTATTCGCCCTGTAGCCACCGGAGCAGGGTGCGGACCATGACGCCGGTCGCGCCGGCGTCTCGGTGCGGTTTGGGCGATTCGGCGAACGCCGGGCCGGCGATGTCGATGTGAACCCAGGGGGTGCCGGCGACGAACCGTTCTAGGAACTTCGCGGCGGTGGTCGCACCTCCCCAACGTCCGTCACCGACGTTCTTGATGTCCGCGACTTTGCTCTTCACCTGTTCGTCAAAGAACGAGAACATCGGCAATTCCCAAGCCCATTCCCCTTCGGTCTGGGCCGACTCGGCGATCTGGTCGCAAAGGGTCGAATCGTTGGTCATCAGTCCCACGGTGTCACGTCCGAGCGCCACCATGCAGGCCCCGGTGAGGGTCGCCAGGTCGACGATCGCGACCGGGCGGTGCTGCAACGCGACATCGAGCGTGTCGGCCAGCACGACACGCCCCTCGGCGTCCGTGTTGTGGATTTCGACCGTCACGCCGCTGCGGGTTTCGATCACGTCTCCCAACCGGTAGGCGTCACCGGAAATCATGTTTTCGGCGAGCCCGCAGACGCCGATCACGTTGATCGGCAATTTCAGGAGCGCGACGGCCCGCATCACGCCGACCACGGTGGCGGCGCCCGCCATGTCACACTTCATATCGAACATCCCCTCGGAGGGTTTGATCGACAAACCGCCGCTGTCGAACGTCACCCCTTTGCCGACGATGGCCACCGTCGGATCGTCATCGCCGGCCCCATGATGACGAAGGATCACCAGTCGGGGGGGGTGAGCGGAACCGCCACCGACCGCCAGGATCGCGCGGCACCCTTCGGCAGCCAGTTTTCGTTGGTCCCAAACCTCGACGGCCAAGCCGGTTTCATGCGCCATGTCGACGGCGGCTTCGGCGAACGTTTCGGGATAGATGACGTTGGGCGGTTCGTTGACCAGCCGCCGCGTCAGGTTGACCGATTCCCCGACGATTTTGCCTCGCGTTAGGCTCGCTTCATCGATGCCGACGAAGCTCAGCCTGTCGGGCGGGTTGGTCGTCGGTTCCGTCGCGTAAATCGATTGCACCTCACAACCGGAAATCGCTCCGGCGACGAACGCGTCTCGGCGGTCAGCGGCGATCGCGTCGCCCAAGGCGATCACCACATGAGATCGCGGCTGGTCGATCAGCTTGCGAAGGATGGTGGCCCCGAGATCAAAGGTCGGGCCGCGATCGAGCAGATCGGGGTCGCCCAAGCCGACCGTCAGGATCGCCGCCGGGCCACCGGCGACCGGCGACGGGACCAAGGCCATTTCACCCCGTTTTGCGGGGATCGTCCCAGTTTCCAAACCACGGGCGATCCAGCCGCCCTGCTGTTCGTTCACCTGGGCCGCGACACCCGACAACTCGGTCTCCTCCACGATCGGGATGACCAGCACGTCGCATTCGGGCAACGTTTCGACGGACTCGAGCAATTCGAGTTCCGGGGTGGCGATTGGGTTCGGTTCCACGGCGAGAGGACTCCCAGGACGACGGGGCGGTGCAGTCGGCGGACAGGCACCCAAGGGTACAAAACGACGCGGGTGAGGATAGCAAGCGGCCACGCGATCAACCAGTCGGTGGCGGCGTTGTGACAAGTCGGCGGCTGGACGCTACGATTCACATCCTGTTCGAGCGACAACCATTCGCGAAGTTTCCACGGAACCGCAGGGCCCTGAAACCGCATGCACCCCGTCATCCGTCTCGATCACCCTCTGGCTGAGCATCATCTGTGTGAGATCCGGGATGCGAGCTCGTCGCCGGCCAAGTTTCGCCAAGCGGTCGGGAGGTTGGCGATGTTGCTCAGCGTCCAAGCGACCGCCGACTTGCCGACCGATGCCGTCACGATCCGCACGCCGCTGGGTGACGCCGACGGGCGACGTTTGTCGGGTCGCATCGGGATCGTCCCGATCCTCAGAGCGGGGCTGGGGCTCGTCGATCCGTTGCTGGTGCTGTTGCCGGATGCGGAGGTCTGGCATTTGGGTTTGTACCGCGACGAGGAGACCACCGAACCGGTTTCCTATTACGACCGATTGCCGCCCGGCGGGGCCCCCGATCTGGCCATCGTGCTCGACCCGATGCTCGCTACCGGCGGTTCGATGGTGTTGGCGATCGAACGGTTGCGGCGCTGGGGCGTCCGTGACATCCGGGCGATCAGCCTGATCGCATCCCGTCCGGGAATCGAGCGTCTGACCAGCCGATTCCCAGACGTGCCGATCCATGTCGCCGCGATCGACCCCGCCCTCGATCATCGCTCGTTCATCTTTCCGGGGCTCGGCGATGCGGGCGATCGGACTTTCAACACGCTCACCGAGTGAACCGGACCGGATCGACCGGACGGCCGACCTCCTTTCTGGCACCACGGAGCCGAAAAACACTCCAGGCGGCAAGCCGATCGTGACGATCCTGCCCCAGTGACCGCCGGTGACGCCGAGGTTTGGCGTCAACAGCTTGCCAGCGCCCACCTCGCGGAGTGCCGTGAAGCTTGGCGAGTGCCGCCAGGATGCGGCCGGCATTCGTTCGATCGACCCGCGGACCGGGACAGACTTTTGAAACCACCGGCAGCGTGGCGACCGACCGAAACGGACCGGCGACCGCCGGCGAGTCTGCTCGCGCTGGTTTGCGCCGCGACCCTTTGGAGCCAACCCGCGGCAGCCGAGGCCGGCAACCCAGAGGCAAGTGATTCTCGGGCAGTGTCCCCGGCCGATGTGTCGCCGGTGGCTGATGCTGAGTTCCCGGTGGGGGAATCGGAACCCGCTGAAGCTGCCGCGGTCGCTCCCGCAGGGGACGTTGAGGCGAAAGAAGACGCGGGCGAGAGCGGGTCGGTCGCGGCGGAATCGCCGAGATCGTTTTTCGTCGAGTCGCTGGGCTATGGGACGCGTCAGGAAAGCGAACCGCCCAAGTATGTTCGCGAGCTCGCCGATATCGATTGGTTGGGCCGGCCGGGCCAGAACTGGCTCGATCTCGGATTGGATTATCGGATGCGATACGAGATCCGTGACGACGACCTGCGACGACCGTTGGCGAACAGTCACGACCAGCCGTTTTTGCTGCGGTCGCGCGCCTTCCTCGGAGTGAAAGAGGCGTTCGACCCGTTTCGCTTTGCGGTCGAGTTCGAAGATGCGTCGCTGGAGAACAGTCAGTTCGAAGCGAATTCGCGTGACGTCAACCGCAACCAGATCATCCAGATGTACGGCGAGTTGCTGTTCGATTCGGTGCCGCTGGTCGATCGTCGCCTGCGGGTCCAAGCAGGGCAAATGGCTTTTGAAGCCGTCGATCGGCGGCTGATCGCCCGCAACGACTGGCGGAACACGACCAATCACTTTCGAGGCATCCGAGCGGCGATCGGGGAACGTTCCGATGATTGGCAACTCGACCTGTTCGCACTCAACCCGATGATCCTGGATCCTTTCGAAGAGGACCAAGCGGATGAGGGGACGGGATTTTATGGGCTGATCGGCGATTGGCGCCGCTGGTCCGACGTGATGACGATCCAGCCCTACTACTTCGTGCTGGACCGCCATCGCGGCGAGTCGACGCCGGACCGCGAAATTCACACGTTGGCGACCCGCGGCTATGGGATCGTCGGCGATTCGGGCTGGGACTACGACTTCGATTTCGCCTTCCAGTTCGGCCACGACGCCGA
The DNA here is from genome assembly GCA_007694185.1 of Planctomycetaceae bacterium. Classification (GTDB taxonomy): domain Bacteria; phylum Planctomycetota; class Planctomycetia; order Pirellulales; family Pirellulaceae; genus UBA6163. The sequence continues at coordinate 1,918 of RECD01000261.1, read as the reverse complement.
TCAGCGTCATCGGGCGTTCGCGTTCACGACGGAGGTCGGCCATTCCTTCGAACGCCCCATGCAACCGCGGCTCAGCGGCTTCATCGGTTACGCCAGTGGCGATCGCGATCCCGGCGACGACGTCTCCCAACGTTTCGATCGGTTGTTCGGGTTCGGCCGCCCGTGGTCGGCGAGCGATTACTTCATCTGGCAAAACGTGATCGCCCCCAAAACTCGCCTGCAACTCCGCCCGCACCCGAAATTTCGGTTCGACTGCGGATACGGGGCTTATTGGTTGGCCAGCCCCACGGACGTGTGGGCTGTGACCGGTCTCCGCGACCCCACCGGTCAGAACGGAAGTTTTTTGGGTCAGGAACTCGACTTTCGCGTCCGTTGGGCGGCCACCTCGCGGACCGACATCACCCTCGGTTACGCCCACTTCTTTGCCGGCGGCTTCACCGAGCGATCGGGCCGGCCAGAAGACACCGACTTTTTTTACGTCGAGACCTTGATCAGCCTCTTCAAGTGATCGCTGAATCGCCGTTCGTTACAGCTTGGACCGAATCGGCTCGGCCGTAGCCGGCGCTGTCGGGCGATTCTGCTCACCCTTTCCCCGAGGCGCAGGCACCTCGTGATTGAGTCTCGCTTCTTCGAACCCGCGGGCGACGAACTTCGACACCACCGCGGCGTGGGCCTGGATCAAGTTCGCCACGTAGAGATCGTCTGAGGTCTCGATCACCCGAACGCCTTCAGCGGTCTCTTCGTGCTTCATCACGATCTTGTCGGTATGGCGAAACAGCTCCGCGAACAACGGGTCCCGCATCCGGATCGGTTGGGCCTTTTCGATCCGTTCCTGCATCCAGTAGACGTGCTCCTTGATCTTGGCGGCGACCGCTTCGTCAGCCGATTCTGTCAAGGTATCGACACCGTTGGGCAACTTGGTCACCGTCCGGCGAATCCGGTCGTGATGGCTCAATAGGAAGTGAAAGTCATCGCGATCCTCGTCGTGCCGATCGTCATGGGCGTGGTCGGCATCGTCCGCGGGGGTGTCCTGCTCGGCCGCATCCGAATTCGGCGTCTGCCCGAATCCTCGCCCGCCCCCGAACCCCGGACCTCGCCCCAAGCCTGGGCCCCTTCCCTGACCCGGGCCTCGACCGAGACCCGGTCCCTGGCCAAAACCGGATCCCCGTCGCTGGCCAAAGCCTCGCCCGGCTCCCGGGCCGTGACCCGACCCTTGCGCCGGAGCCGGCGTGGGTCGAATGCTCTCCGCGGCGGCGGTCGGCCCAGAGGCGGATTCCTCGGCAGCGGCCTTGTCGTTGGGCACCTTCGTGGGCGCGGAAGTCGGTGGATGCGCGTCGGCCGCGCGACCGATCAAAAAGGCGATCGCCAGGATCGTAACCGACTTGCCGACGAGGAACGTTTTCATGGTGGTGAACTGCTCTTGCGAATCGATTTCGATCCGCAGCGGGTGGGGGGAAGGCTCTTAACGGGAATATTAAGACCAGCGGGTCGCGATAATCATAGGCAACCCCAACGGATCGGGCGAGTTCCGTAAAAATCGATCGCGATTTCTGTGAATATCCGACGGTATCCGTCGCCTCGGGTTGTCCGCCCCCGTCGCAGCGTCGATCATGCAAGCGAGATGGTCGAGGTTGGTGATTGACGTGGCGTTACGTCAGACCAGCCCCAGGACTCAGCCTGTTCAAGGAATTTCCTGGCCGAAGCGTGGTCTGGCAAACTGTGCGTCGGCGCCGGAGGCAATCGGTCCGGCGGCCCGCGGATGGGTCAATACGCCGCTTGCCACGTGTCATCCGTTGGACTGAAGGAGCTGAAAATGTTTTTCCGAAACTCACTCATCTTTGCTTGCTCGATCCTGTTGGGAACGGTCGGAATGAAAGAGACAGAAGGTTTGGCTGGTGAACTGCGTCCGCAAGTCGGT
>RECD01000009.1 GCA_007694185.1 Planctomycetaceae bacterium | reverse complement strand
TTCCCAAGCTGTATGTCGAGGGTTCGAATCCCTTCACCCGCTTCACTTTTTTGAGACGAAGCACCTAATCGCTAGAATCGGGCGGCAGGGCGACGGCCGCCCCTCGCAGCTTGAGCATGCGTTGAGGGGCGTTTTGGTGGCGACCACGCCACTTCGTGCGGGCTGCCGAATCGATCCACGTGGGCCGAGGCGCGGTGGTTCGAGGTGAGGCAGTTGGGGTTCTGCCTCCGACGCAGTTAAGCTCCTTCTAAGGCAGGGCGGAACTCGGTTGGTGCCCCGCGTCGCCACGGCCCACATCCGCCGTGCTCTGGCTTGCGTTCGTCATTTGCGGGTTATCTGTCGGCCGAAATGGTAGTCATTTCGCCACGGTTACGGGTTTGGCCAAACTCCATCGCGTGGGTGTTCGGGGCCTGCGAGGCTGTTACGCTATTCCTCTCGCGCCGGTCCCCTTCGGCGAAAGACAACGCAACGGCTCGATCCGGTGACCCGAGAGCGGGCAGGCCGCAGAGGCCTGCGAGTGCCCGGGAGATCCCACGGCACGCTCCTCTCCGACAGCGTTGGCTGCGGCGGTCAGTCCACTGCACCGGCGGACGCGGAGCGGCTGTCGACGGCTCAGGGCCTGCACCAACGCCAAGCCCCTGACGAAGGCAGCGAACCGGGTCAGCAACCACACGCAACGCAACGAGAAAGGAATCGCCGGCATGGCGCTGAAGAAGTCCGAACTTTACTCTTCCCTCTGGTCCAGCTGCGACGAACTGCGGGGCGGGATGGATGCCAGCCAGTACAAGGACTACGTGCTGGTGCTGCTGTTCATCAAGTACGTCAGCGACAAGTACGCGGGCCAGCCGTACGCGCCGATCACGATCCCCCCGGGCGCGGGATTCAAGGACATGATCGCGCTCAAGGGCAAATCCGACATCGGCGACCAGATCAACAAGCGGATCGTGGCACCGCTGGCCGCCGCCAACCAGCTCTCCGACATGCCCGACTTCAACGACGCTACCAAGCTCGGCAGCGGCAAGGAGATGGTCGACCGGCTGACCAACCTGATCGCGATCTTCCAAAACCCGGCCCTCGACTTCTCCAAGAACCGGGCCGACGGCGACGACATCCTGGGGGATGCCTACGAGTACCTGATGCGGCACTTCGCCGTCGAAAGCGGCAAGAGCAAGGGGCAGTTCCTGACCCCCGCCGAGGTCAGCCTGATCATGGCTCGGATCATCGGGATTCGCCAAGCCAATACCAGCGCCTCCACCACGGTTAGTGACCCGACCTGTGGTTCGGGATCGCTGCTGTTGAAGGTTGCTCACGAGGCCCGCACCCCGGTGACGCTCTACGGGCAGGAAAAGGACGCGGCCACCAGCGGGCTGGCACGGATGAACATGATCCTGCACAACACCCCGACGGCCCAGATTGTCCAAGGGAACACCCTTACCGATCCCAAGTTCAAGGATGGCGACCGGCTGAAGCAATTTGACTTCGTCGTCGCCAATCCGCCCTTCTCCGACAAACGCTGGAGCACGGGGCTCGATCCGGACTCCGATTCGTTCGACCGCTTCGCCGGCTTCGGTGTCCCACCCGCGAAACAGGGCGACTACGCCTACCTGCTGCACATCGTGCGGACACTCAAGAGCACCGGCAAGGGAGCCTGCATCCTGCCGCACGGCGTCCTGTTCCGTGGCAATGCCGAGGCCCAGATCCGCCGCAACCTGATCCGCAAGGGCTACATCAAGGGGATCATCGGCCTGCCCGCCAACCTGTTCTACGGCACCGGCATCCCAGCGTGCATCGTGGTGCTCGACAAGGAGAACGCCCAGGCTCGCAAGGGGATCTTCATGGTCGACGCCAGCGCGGGGTACATGAAGGACGGCCCGAAGAACCGGCTCCGCGATCAGGACATTCACAAGATCGTCGACGTCTTCAACAAGCAACTCGAGGTGCCTCGCTTCTCACGGATGGTGCCGCTGGCCGAGATCGAGAAGAACGATTTCAACCTGAACCTGCCGCGATACATCGACAGCCAACAGGCCGAGGGCCTGCAAGACATCGAGGGCCACCTGCTCGGCGGCATCCCCCAGGCCGACGTCGACGCCCTCAGCCGTTACTGGGAAGTCTGCCCCCAGTTGCAGCAATCGCTGTTCAAGCGGAACCGCAAGGGCTACGTCGATCTGAGGGTCGACAAGGCCGACGTCAAACAGGCCATCTACGGCCACCCCGAGTTCGCCGCGTTCATCGACGGGATGAACGACCACTTCGCCCGCTGGCGGAAGAAAGCCGCCAAGAAGCTCAAGGAACTCGCCACCGGTTGCCACCCCAAGGAAGTGATCGCGTCGTTGGCGGACGGGTTGTTGGCACACTACCAGGACCAACCGCTGATCGATCCCTACGACGTCTACCAGCACCTGATGGACTATTGGGCCGCGACGATGCAGGACGACTGCTACGCGATCGCCGCCGACGGCTGGAAGGCCGAGCCGACCCGGATCGTCGAAACCGACAAGAAGGGGAAACAGAAGGACAAGGGATGGGCATGCGACCTGGTGCCGAAGTCACTCATCGTCGCCCGCTACTTCGCCGAGGACCAGGCCGGTATCGACGCACTCGTCGCGGAACTCGAGTCAGTTTCGGCCGAGTTGGCCGCGATCGAAGAGGAGCATGGCGGCGAGGAAGGGTTGCTGGCGGAACTGGAGAAGGTCAACAAGGCGAACGTCGTCGCCCGGCTCAAAGAGATCCGTGCAGACTTGGAGGCCCAGCAGGAAGCTGACCTGCTTGACGAGTGGCTGGAACTCAACTCGCGGGAAGCGGAACTGAAAAAGCAGATCAAGGCCGCGGAGGCGAAACTCGATGCGAAAGCCTACGCCCAGTACGCCCAGTTGAGCGAAGCCGACGTGAAGACGCTCGTCGTCGACGACAAGTGGATGAAAGCGATCGACACCGACATTCACGGCGAGATGGACCGGATCAGCCAGCAGTTGACC
>RECD01000226.1 GCA_007694185.1 Planctomycetaceae bacterium | reverse complement strand
TCAAAAATAGCGAAGTATACGATCCGCCAATTTCGATCAGCCACGTTTTGCCGAACCAGCCTCCCGGGTTGAGTACCGGCATATCGGCGAGGTGGTTGCCGTGGAAGTTGGCGTTTACGGTAATTTTCGGCATAGTTTATCCGGTGTGTGTGAGTCATGTTTCTGTCCACTCGCTTAGTCGGTATCTGCTTGGCCCGGCGGCGATCGGCGAAATCGCCTGTGCGGTTCGTGAAATGCGAAATCGCTCTTGTTTGTTCGCAATTTGCGAACTACAATCGGATAAATGCCGATAAAAGGAGCAACGGATGCGAGTGATCTCGAAAACAAGGCTTCGAGCATTCTGGGATGGCGCCGAGCGGAGTGATGCGGAAGGGCCGCTGCTGGCGTGGCATACCCACGTCAGCAATCGGACGGTTTCGTGGAACTCATGGGGCGACGTAAAAGCTGCGTTCGGGTCAGCCAGCCTCGTTGGCAACTGCGTGGTTTTCAACATCGGCGGCAATAAGTACCGCCTGATCACACGCATTTTGTATCCCAGCCAAAAAGTCTTCATCTTGAAGGTGATGACGCATGCTGAGTACGACGGCAATAAATGGCAGGCGCAATGCGGTTGCTTTGATCCGTCGCCAACCTTGAAAGGCAGCGGAACTCGGACGACTAGAAAGCAAAATCCAAGAGGACAATGAGCGATGGCAACAAAGACGAAATTCGGGCTGAGGGAAAAGGATCGAGATTCGTACCTTGAATTGGTCTTGGCGTTTCCGTTGGCTTCCATCAAGTCCGACGGGCACCTGGCCGAGGCACAGGCGGTCATGGACCGGCTCCTTGCCCGAGGAAAGCTCGATCACGCCGAGGAAATGTACCTCGATGCTCTGAGCGATTTGGCGGCCACCTACGAGGACGCTCACCACGCGCTCAAACCCGCTTCCGATGCCGACATGCTTCGGCACCTGCTCGATGCGAAGGGCGTCACACAAGCCCAACTCAGCAAGGAAACCGGGCTTGCAAAATCGTCGCTGTCCGAAGTGCTGGCGGGAAAGAAGGCGTTCAGCCGCCAGATGATCCGCAAGCTAGCCGACTTCTTTCACGTTGATGTGAGCGTGCTGGCAGCTAACCTCTGAACCGGTGTGCCCTACCCTGCTAGCCGGTATCTGCTACATGGCATCTAGGAAATGCGTCAGAGGCGTTGTACCTGCGTCGAAACTGCTCACGGAAAACCCGTGGAAGAACTTCACCTGGACCGAAGGGAGGGGTAAGGCAATTCGGCAGTTCGACGATGCTGAACTGATTTCGCTACTCGATTATTTCGATCACATTTAGCCCAGCGTTCATTTTGCTCCCGCCTTTGCCAAGGTTTTGTTTTGATCCTGCGCTCGTAGAGAGGAGGTAAGCAGCCTGTGCTGGAAGGACGAACACAGCTTTGGACCCGAATGTCACTTTGAGTCCACGGGGAAGTGGGCAGTAAAAAAGTGGTTCCGACTCCCGGAAGCTCTGCGAGCTGACCTTGAGCGACTCCGAAATGGCAGTGACTACGTGTTTGACTGCTATTCCGAGCCATTGCGGGAGTTTCACTTGCGAAACAACAGGCCGCTTGCCGCTCGACAAGTCCGACTGGATTTTGCTCAGGAGAACCTCGGTCGGTGGATGTACACGCAGGTTTGCAAATGGTCACAGCTCCTTCCAAGAGGCTCGGCCTACCTCCACGTCTTTCGCAAAACGGGGCTTCAGCACACTTTAAGCGGGGAATATATCGACCAAATGGTTGCCAACGAAGCGCACGTCACGCCGAGCGTCATGCGAGCCAGTTACGCCCAAGCCTCCGATGAGGAGTTCCGAAGCATGAGCAATCGGACTTTCGAACGACTTCGAGCAAGCTTGCCCGTCGAGACTGGGACCCGCTACGGGTACAAGGAGCAACCGGGTGACCGCTTGCGGGAGAAGCTGGATCAGGCACGTTGCCAGGGCAACTGGAAGTCGGTGGCGCAGCTAGCGAGGGAATTGGACGGACTTGCCTGTAAAGCAAGTTAAGTCCGTTCAGGCTGCGGTTGAAGAAAGTGGGCACTCCCCGTCATGGCGGGGGAGCCAGCTTGCGGTTGGTCGCCGCATCTGTGAAATCTTGTGAAATCCACTTTTGGCCTCTGCAAGCCACTTTCACAAAAATGCCGCAAATCCTTGCTGTGGAATGACTTGCGAGTACACCCGGCAGGATTCGAACCTGCAACCCTCGGTTCCGAAGACCGATGCGCTATCCAATTGTGCCACGGGTGCGACTGTCGAATTGTAGCTCGCTCGATTGCTCGGTCAAAGGGGCCACGCTGCTGCCGAAGGTCTGCCAATCGGTTCGGTTTGGCCCCGTCGTGTTCGCGGAGCGGTCTGTGATGCGGGCGTGAGTGCGCGGGATGACGGTCAGCGGGCCGATCCTCACCTTCCCGCCAGCGGTCGGCTGATTAGCAGCTTGAGCTTCGATTTTGGGCCCGTCAGCCGCTTCTGCATGATGTCCGCCTCAGTAAAGCGAGCCATCAGGATCTCGCCATCGGTCGCTCGGTTGCGGTCGTAGGAAATGTAAATCGTGCCGTCTGGGGCCTGGAAACCGTCCGGATAGGAAATGCCTTTGCGTTCATCCAGTACCAGCCCCCCCTGCCATGTCGCTCCGTCGTCGTCCGAGAGCCACGCGGTCAGTTGGCTGCGACCCTCGTGCCGATCGATGCTCAGGCCATGCTTCACGAGCAACATCCTGCCCGATCGGAGTCTGCGGATGTGAAACCGAGCGACGGGATGGCGGATCGCGGAATCGACTGCCACCGACCAGGTCTTGCCGCCGTCGACCGAGGTCGATTCCATGATGCCGCGGGCCGTGCGTGCGAGCATCCAGAGCGATCCGTCTGTGCGTTCCACGATCATGTGTTCGTGCCAGTCCGGTTGGGGAAAGGTCGCCATGCCTTGGCGTTCCCACTGAACCCCCCGATCGGTGGAAACGAAAACGTTGGCCCCCCGCAGCGGGTCCAATTCCTCAAAACAACCCTTGAACGCGCCGAGCCCGCCACGTTGATCGAGCGAGATCGGGAGCATCCATTCACCGGTCGAGAGGACGGTCGGCTTGTTGAGCATCACGCCATGCCAAATTCGCTGTGGCTCGGACCAGATCGGCTGTTCCGCATCCGGGTTTTCACAGATCGTGGCCCACACCCCGGCTCGACCGTCGAACATCTCCATCGATTGGTCAAAGAAGAGCCACAACCTGCCGAGCGGATCGGTCCAAAGGTTGCCGACGAGGATGCTGCGGTCTCGGGGTAGATCGTCGGAATGGGCATCGAGTACCAAACGAGGCTTGGACCAGCTTTCGCCGTCGTCGTCGCTGGTCGCCAGCACGAAGAAGGCCTTGGGGCTATCCCCACCCGCTACCCAACAGGCCCAAAGTCGCCCGCCCGGCGTTCGCTCGATCCCGATCGTCATGCCGTAATCGAGCTGGTCGTAGTCGTAACGTGGCAGCGGCGATGTGTTGAGCTCGGGCGGAACCAACGCGAAATCGGCGAGCTTTTCCAGGGCCTCCAACTCCAACCGCCGCACCTCCGCCGGGCTCGTTTCAGGGGAAGCGATTGGCCGAGCTTCCTGAGCAGGCGATGCCGACATCGCCAACGTCAGACAGAACAAGGCAAGCGAATAGCATTTCATGCCGAGTGGTCTTCTTTGGGGGAGCGTCAAAACGTTTTCGGACGAGAAACGCGGGATGATCGATACCGTTAGTGCGGCAGCCGGCGCGGTCTCCAGCCTCGACCTCCCGCCCCGGCGGACTGCCGAAACTCGCACGGATCGGTGCGGACGACTACTGGCCATCGCGAAGGTCGGTCGGGACGTTCGTGGCATGCCGGAACTCGCTGAAGGTCGCCACGCATCCGGGGCCTCGCGGTGCCTGCACCATGATGCCGACGCGAATTTCCTGCGGCGAGCCGAGCGAAAAGTGCCGAACGAAGTGCCACCGACTACCGTCGAGCGAATGGTGAAACGCGAAGCTTTGCGGACGCCGAATGACTCGCAGGTAGGCGACCGGCGAATCGAGCTCAACCGAATTGCAGTCGTCGGATAGTCCTCGCGTCACCACCGAGACGATCATCGGTCGGCCCTGCGGCGTGAACTCGACACAGAGCTTTGCCCAAACCTCGTCGGAAACACGCACGAACAGGGCCGACGCATCGAACGGCGCCGTTTCCTCCACGGAGGCTCGGACGCTGAACAGGAATGGGTCGTCACCGAACGCCGCCAAAGCACACGGCGCATTCGCCACCCGGCGATCACTCGCAGGATCGTGGAAGTGATCGCAGTCCGGCCCACTGAACAGGGTCACCCTCGCCCCATCGTTCTGTTCCCACCGAGGCGATTCGACCAGCCATTCGAACGGCCGAGGGATACCGGGAACTTGAATCGCGTTTGCCATCAGCTTGCACCACCCTGATCGGCAGTGGCCCACGGGGGTATCTCAATCTGACCCAACGTTCGCCCGCAGGTCACTCAACCGGAGCCTTTTTTCGAGCCGCACCTGGCCTTCCATGTCGTGGATGCTCAGCCGAATGCTCGGGTCCGCTTCCTGCCAATCGATCTCAATCTGGCCAAAATTCTCGCGGTGGTAGGTCGTCGGTTCGGCTCTCGCCCGGTTATCGGTCGGTGTGCCGCGTTCATGGAGTTGGTTGAAACTGCTGGATGTCAGATCCAGCAGCGGGTAATCCAGCGACTCGTTGTCGATCGACAATTCGGCCCAGTGCCGATCGCCGCTGATCGCGATCACGCCGGAGGCTTTCGTCTCACGGATCAGCCGGATCAACCGCTGACGTTCCAGCGGAAGATTCGCCCAGGTCTCTTGTCCGGCATCCGAGGCCAACAGTTGGATGCTGGTCGCCAAGATTCGTACCTCGGCCGGCTTCAAAAGTTGCTCCTTCAGCCAAGCCCACTGCGCCTCGCCGAGCATCGTTTTGGACGGGTCCGCGTCAGGGACGTGAGGCCCGCCGAGCCGCCGCTCGCCCTGCTTCAGCGGCGAACGGTTGTAGCGGGTGTCGAGCAGGATGATTTGCACACGTTGGCCCTCCGGTCCGAACACGTGTGCGTCATAGATCCCTTCGTGCTGCCAAACGGGCGAATCCTCGGCGAAGCCCCAAAATCGCAGGAAATTCTCCCGAGAACCCTCTCGCTGCGGGTAATCCGCCCCGCCGTCGTTGACACCGAAATCGTGATCGTCCCATGTGGCCAGGATCGGTTTCTCGCGCCGCAACCTGGCGAATTCGGGGATCGCAGCCAAACGGTCGTATTTAGCTCGCATCACCTGCATGTCGGTCGTGTCGGCGTAGATGTTGTCGCCGAGGAAAATGACCAGATCGGGATCGGACTGCCGCACCGTTTCCAGGATCGGTGCCGGGTGATCCTGGCGGATGCAGGACCCGAAAGCGATCCGGCGAAGGGGCGTGCTCCCCGTCGGGGATTCAGCGTTCACCGGCGCGGTCAACGCCGCTCCGGTGATCGCGAGGACGCAGGCGAGACCGAGACCACGAGCGATCGGTCGCGGCTTGGTGAACCGCCAGCGAAGGTTCCAGGAGCGGGGCATCGTCGACTACCGTGTGCGGTTGGAAGGGAGAACTGCGGGCGGACAAGGAGCCGATGGACAAAAGGCAGGCGATCCAAGGAGGCCCACTAGGCCCTCAACCTAGTCGAGCTTGTCGTCGCGGACCACCTCGGCTATTCGATCTGAATGACCGTCATCCCGGTTCCCAGGAACTGGTCCGCTGCGGTCAGTAGCTCCGCGCCCCGTTCCAGCGAGACGACGTCGCTGATCAGCCGTTGAGGCAACAATCGCCCGCTGGTGATCAACCGCAACAGCCGCTCGTAATCCGCCGCCGGCATTCCGTGGCTACCGTAAATTTCTAACTCCTTGGCGATCACCGTCCCCATCGGGATCGGCGGGTCGGACTGGTCGCCCAGCAACAGACCGATCTGCACATGCCGCCCACGTTTGGCCAAGCAGCGAATCGAGTTCCAGCAGGTCGCGTGGCTACCCAATGCGTCGACCGAGACGTTCGCCCCCCGACCGGTGATGTCGACGATCCGGGCCACGACGTCTTCGCCGGTGGCGTCGATCCCGACGATGGCTCCCAGTTCCTTTGCTAGCGCCAAACGCTCCGGACGGATGTCCACGGCGATCACTTGGGCGCCGACCGCGTGGGCGATCATCACGGCGGACAAGCCGACGCCGCCACAACCGTGGACGACCACCCAATCGCCGGCCCGCGTCCGCCCCTGTTGGACGATCGCCCGAAACGACGTGGCGAAGCGGCATCCCAAACTGGCGGCCGTGACGAAGTCAATTTCTGTGGGCAGGTGGACCAAGTTTCGATCCGCGAAACGGATCTCGACCCGCTCCGCAAATGCCCCCCAATGGGTGAACCCGGGCTGCGTATAAGAATCGCAAATGTGGGAATTGCCGCGATCGCATTCGTAGCACGACCCGCAACCGCAACAAAACGGGACCGTCACCCGATCGCCGATCCGCCAACTGCGTACCCCGTCACCGATCGCGACGACCGTGCCGGCCAATTCATGACCCGGGACGTGGGGCAACCGAACCTCGTCGTCATGGCCCATCCAGGCGTGCCAGTCGCTGCGGCAGATGCCGCAAGCCCGCACCGCGATCACCGCGGCGTCGACATGCGGAACCGGGTCGGCGACTTCGCGGACGACCAGCGGCGATCGGAATTGCTCAAAGATGGCGGCTTTCATGTGTACGCATGGTATCGCTTCGAACCGCCCGCAAACCAGGGTGCCCTCCATCCCGACTTGGCGTCCTGCCGGCTTTAGCGATCGGCCCGTTGATCGGCTCGCTCTTTCAAGGCAGCCCGTTGATGTACCTGGCGTGCCTGGTAATGTGCTCGGCGTGCCCGTTGATGTGCTCGGTATCCCGGTGGGCGGCCTCGACGGGTTCGGCCCCCACGCCACAGCGGCTCCCGACTAAAATCAGCGACATCCTCAAATCCCGGTGGCAGCAGTATCGGTTCCAACCCCCTCTTCCTGCCTGCCTCCGCTCCTGCCGCCCTGTCACGCCCAACTCTCCCCCTGCCATCAAGCGGATCGCTGCCGATGCTTCCTCTTCTACTCCGACGATCGTTGGTTGGTCTCGCCTTAGCGGTGTGGGTACACGGATTCGCGGTCGCGGAGGAGTCCTCGCCGATCGAGCTTCAGTCCCCCGTCGACAACGCGGGCTTGGACCCTTGGAACTTGCAGCAACCGTTTTGGGAGGGCTCGACCGTCTTCGGCGAAAGTGTCTTGTTTGTACAGGACTCGACCGACCAGCAGCCCACGGCGACTCTGCTATTGGAGCCGTCCGGCATCATCCGAATGGTGAGCGCCGACCGAACGCGGACCTTCAAGGAAGGGCGAGATTATCTGCTCGATTCCGACACGGGGCGACTCACCTTGCCGCCCGGATCGCGGATCCCATTTCTGACCGATGACGAACGGTTCCCCCCGGTTGGCGGCCCGCGGTCGATCAACCACAAGGCGGGCGATCCGACTCGCGGGGTGTTGTTCGACAACGGGCATTGGTTCCATGACCAACAGGTCGAAGTCACCTACCAAACCCGAGATCGCTGGGAGGGTTATCGCCCCGAAGTCGCCACCAAGTCGCTGGCACGGACGCTCGACAAGCTCGGACGCGGTGCCCCGCTGCGGATCGCCGTGACCGGTGACAGCATCACTTTCGGTCTGAACGCATCGAAACGGACCGATGTCTCGCCACATCAACCGACCTATCCGGAACTCGTGGTCGAAAGCCTCCGCGCCAGCTTTGGTAGCGACATCGAGTGGGTCAACAACGCGGTCAGCGGTTGGCGATTGGAACAGGGTCTGCAGCACCTCGACGATCTGCTCGCCCCCAACCCCGATCTGGTGATTGTCGCCTACGGAATGAATCACTTTGGTGCCCGTGACGCCGAGGCGTTTCGCGAATTGCAAGCCGAGATGTTGGAGCGAATCCTCGCTTCGTCGCCCGATACGGAGGTCATCCTCGTCGCACCGATGCATGGCAATCCCGACTGGGTGCATACCCCGGCGGACCAATACGAGCCCCACCGCGATGCCCTCGCCTCGCTGGTCGGCCCCCGGGTCGCCCTAGCCGATCTGACGACGCTGTGGGGGCAGATGCTGGAACGAAAACGGGTGACGGACCTGACCGGCAACGGCGTCAATCATCCGAACGACTTCGGACATCGCCTCTACGCTTCGGTCATCTTGGGGTTGCTGCGACGCCCCTTCAACACCGAGAAATCGACGGCAACGCCGATGTCGCCGGAGGAGACGGTCCGCACCGCCATCCTTCCCGAGGGCTTCGAGCTGACGGTATTTGCTGCCGAGCCCGACGTGCAGAATCCGATCGCGATCACCACCGATGAACGCGGACGGTTGTGGGTAGCAGAGAACTACACCTGGGCCGGTGCCTCCTTGGGCCAATTCCGTACCGACCTGAACGATCGGATCGTGATCCTCGAAGATGTCGACGGCGATGGCAAGCACGACCGCCGGACTGTCTTCGCCGACGGCTTGAAGAAACTGACGAGCGTCGAAGTCGGTTTCGGCGGTGTCTGGGCGTTGACCCCGCCGACCCTCGTGTTCATCCCCGATGCCGATCGGGACGATGTGCCCGACGGGCCGGCGATCGTGGTCCTGGACGGGTTCGACGACCACGACGTCAGCCACAACGTGGCCAACGGGCTCCGCTGGGGTCCCGATGGTTGGCTGTACGGACGCCACGGCATCATGGCGACCAGCAGCATCGGTCGACCGGGCACCGGTGAGTCACAACGCGTCCCCATCAACACGGGCGTCTGGCGATACCATCCGGTCAGCGGCGTCGTCGAGGATGTCTTTCACGGCATGACAAACTCTTGGGGGCATGATCACGACCGCCATGGCGAACTGTTTTGCATCAATACCGTGATCGGTCACCTGTGGCACGCCGTTCCCGGTGCCCGCAGCGAACGGATGTACGGCGTCGACCGAAATCCCCATGCCTATCAACTGATCGAACAGGTCGCGGATCACTTCCACTGGGATACCGGCGAAACTTGGAATCAGGTCCAAAAGGGGATCAGCGACACCACGATGGCCGCCGGTGGCGGACACGCCCATATCGGCATGATGATCTATCAGGGTGACAACTGGCCCGAGTCCTATCGCGATCGGGTCTATACCCTGAACCTTCACGGTCGCCGGATCAATCGTGATCGCTTGGAACGTCTCGACAGCCATTTCGTGGCCAAGCATGAGCCCGACTTGGCGATCTTTGCCGACCCTTTTTTCCGTGGCATGGAACTGCTGACCGGCCCCGATGGCGGCGTGCTGATCGCCGATTGGAGCGACACCGGAGAATGTCACGACCACGATGGCGTCCATCGCTCCAGCGGCCGCATTTACAAGTTGTTCTACGGACAACCCTCGCCAGTCGGGACGCTCGATCTGGCGACGGCGACCGAAGAGCAATTGCTGGATGCCCTGTCAGCCCCCAACGCATGGTGGGGACGACAAGCCCTGCGAATCTTGCAAGAACGCTACACGACGGAACTCGCGACGATCGGGGCGACCAATCTCGATCGTTCCGCCGATCCGACGGCGCCCCAACAACTCCGCGCGCGTTTGCACGAACTGCTCTCGCAAACGGATGCGGAGACGCCGGTCCGACTTCGCGTGGCCTGGGCGCTGCAGGCCACAGGTGGCTGCGACCCCGAGGCCCTGCTTGCGTTAACCGACGAGTCCCTTCGCGTGTGGGGCGTCCGCCTGATCGCCGAACGACTTGTGGCCGGTGAGCCTGCCGCGGCAAAATCGGCTGCTGTCCGTTTGGCCGCGATCGCCGAGCACGACCCGAGTGACCTCGTGGCGCTTTACCTCGCTTCGACCATGCAACGCCTGCCCGCCCAAGACCGCTGGCAGATCGCCAACGCCTTGGCGAGTCGCCAGCGGCTGTTCGGCGATCGCACCTATTCGATCATGGTCTGGCTCGGGATCGAGCCCGCCGTGCCCCAATCGCCAGCCGACGCGATCGCGCTCGCGGGGGCTTCCCGTTTACCGCTGCTGACCCAGAACATCTCCCGCAGGCTGACGATGGAGATCGAGTCCGACCCGCCCGCTGTCGAACGCCTGCTATCGATCGCACTGCGGGGCGAAACCGCTCATCCTGACCAAGTCATCGTCGGCATGGGGCACGCCCTGCGCGGTTGGCGATCTGCACCCCAACCGACTTCCTGGAACGCGGTCGCGGGAAAATTTCCCCCCGGCAAGTCGACGGAGCTCGACCGGGCGCTGCGGGAATTGAGCGTTGTCTTCGGCGACGGTCGGGCGATCGAAGAGCTGCAGGCGATCGCGACCGACGGGAAGGCCGACCCGACGGCACGACGCCAAGCCCTTGAAGCCATCCTGCTCGGGCGTCCCCCCGAATTCGCACCGACCTTGCAACGCTTGGCGGGAGATCGGGCGGTGATGGTCGAGGCTCTCCGAGGCTTGGCGGCTTACGATGACCCCGCTACCCCGAACCAAACGCTGAAGCACCTACGGATCTACAGCCCCGAAGCGCGCGCGGAGCTGATCACCACCCTCGCTTCCCGGCCGGCGTACGCCAAGTCGCTGTTGCAGGCCGTTCGCGCCGGGCAACTCGCTGCCAACGAAATCTCCGCTTTCCATGCCCGCCAGATCCGCGAGTTCGGTGACAAGAATTTGGTCCGCGAACTGATCGAAGTGTGGGGCGACGTCCGAGCGACCGATCAGGAAAAGGTCGAACGGATCGCCCAGCTCAAGCAGGACTTGTCGAACCCGACCGACTCGCCCGCCGACCCGGCCGCCGGCCGACTGCTCTTCCAGCAGGTCTGCGCCAACTGTCACGTGTTGTTCGGTGAAGGAAAAAAAGTCGGACCCGATCTGACCGGCTCCAATCGCAGTAACCTCGATTACCTGTTGGAAAACATCCTCGATCCGAGCGCCAGCGTGGGGGCCGAGTTCCGTGCCACCCTGTTTTCACTCGAGGACGGTAGGATCGTCAGCGGCGTCATTCGTGAGCAAACCGAACGGACGGTGGTGATCCAAACCGCCCAAGAAATGCTCACGATCCAGCGGTCGGAGATCGAGGACAGCCGCGTCACGACCGCGTCGTTGATGCCCGACGGATTGCTGCAAAACCTGTCGCCGGAGCAAATTCGCGACCTGTTCGCTTACCTGCGATCGACCGAGCCGGTGCCGCTGCCCTGATCACCGTATGCCGCTCCCATGGCTACTCGATTCTCGCCCGCCGGGTCGCATCGGGAACACCGCCTACGGTTGCGATGATCGCTCGACGACGTACTGACGATGACGTTCGTCGGGTCGCGCTTTGCGTATCAACCAGGGGGGCCTCGCCGCGAACTCCGCTCGGATCGCTTCGGCACCTGATGGGTCCGCCCCGCCGCGGTGAACCCACAACAGGTAACGCAGCCTCAAACCTTGCGTGGCCGAAACGGAGTGCCCTTCATCGAAACAGAGCGAAGCGCCCATCCAGCCATCCTCGCGAACGTGCCAGCGGTTCGGATAACGCGGGTTGTCGGGATGGTCGAAGTAGGTGATCCCTTCAACCAGTACCCGCCGTTGCTCGCCTACCCCCACCGCTACCGGACCGCTGTAATCGACCCACTTGGCCGCCCGGCCGAAGATTTCGGACTCCTTCGAGCCTCCCTCACTGTTGGTCAGTTTGCCGCCGCCAAAGTGAACCGATAGAGATTCCGCAACCCGCACCGCCAATAGGCCGAAGTTAGTCTTGCCCAGGTTCACCGTTTCCCCAGCCAAGCCAGGCCGCAGGTCGATCTGCAACTCCAGTTCATACTGGCCGTCGTCCCGCGGCAAGATCGCGGCGATCATGTCCTGTTCCAACAGCTCTCGCCCATCCGGTGCGTACCAGCCCAACTTGGTTGCGATGATTCCCTCCTGCTCACCCCCAAAATATCCGTACCAATGCTTCTGGCGGATTTGCGTCTGGCGGCCATCCGCCCAGAAATCAAGGCCACCGACGTCGTGATGGGCGAACCAGACCGACCGATGATGGTCATGATTTTCGGCCCCGGGATGCCCCATCCGCGTCAACGGTTCGCCACTCGGGCCTAACAGCGGGAAGAAAAATGGCCGTGGATACTGCGGGCCGTGATGCCAACGCAGTCGCTCGGCCCCATCGACCCGCAGTGAGACCTGGTGTCCCGCCAACGGCACCACTTCACAGCGGCTCGGCTGCCAAACCTTCGATTCGGGGTCTGCGGCGAATGCCGACAGCAAACCGGCGGCAGACCAAAAAATCACCACCACCGCCGAACGCAGGATCACGACCATCGAATCATTCCTCAACCAAAAAGAAACCGACACCAAACGGCAGCCAACCCCGCTCGCCAAGGCCAATGTCGGCTAACGAGATGCCGGTTGCGGCGGCCATGCGATGGCCCCCGGCGCCGCGGTTCGCAAACTCCAGAGGCTACCGCCGGCCGTCACGAACAGCGTCTTCAAGTCGTCCCCACCAAACCCACAATTGGTCGTCTCGTCCCGAGGAATCGGTACGAATTCGAGCAATTTGCCATCGATCGTGAAGACATAGATCCCGGCCGTCGGCGGGTCGGCCGTCTCGAACGGCAGATTGGGGCGGTTCAATCCCGCCGCGACGTACAACCGCCCTTCGGTATCCAGCTTCATGCCGTCCGGCCCACGCGTCGTGCCCCAATCGTAAATCAGCGTCTGAGTCCCGACGTCGACCGAACCGTCGTCCCGCAATTCGAATCGCCACAACTTGCGAGCCCCTGCTTCGGTGTCGTTGTTGTTGTCCGCCACGAACAGGTACCGGTCATCGGTCGTGACGACCACCCCGTTGGGACGATCGACCTCGTGGGATAAGACCCGAGTCACCCTTCCATTCGGGTCGATCCGATAGACCCCTTCGATTTCACGACCCGAATCGTCTCGCATTTCCATGTCGCTACGGTCGCCATACCTCGGGTCGGTGAAGTAGATCCGGTCCCGGGAATCGAGCGTCAGGTCGTTCGGCTGATTGAAGCGACTGCCTCCGAACGTCTCCGCCAGAACGCTGGTCGAGCCGTCCGGTTTGATCCGGGTGACCCGCCGCCGCAGCGGTTCACAGATCACCAACCGCCCCTGCCGGTCGAACATCAACCCGTTCGAACCGGCATTCTTACGGTAAATCGATTGCCGCCCCTGCCGATCGCGACGCCAAATGTGGCCGTCGCCGCTGGTCAGCAGCCCGAGTTCCGGATGCCACGCCGGCCCTTCACCCGCCCCCCGTTCTTGCAGCAATTCCGGTTCCCCCTCAAAGATCTTGGTCGACTCGATCCGCAGGGTGGCCATCACCGGAATGTGATCGGACAACGCTTCCGTTTCGTCGTCCCGCAGGATCGCCACGTCCCCTGCCCGCTCGACCAAGTTGGGGCTGACGAACAGGTAATCCAACCGCCGATCCGTGCCGTGGTTTTCGTCACTTACCAAGGCGGTCGGGAACGTTCCCACGAAGGGCGAACCTGCCGGACGCGAACTGGCGACCAGGTCGACGAACCCGAGTTCGTGGATCGCTTCGATCCCGCCGTAGTCGAGTCGTCCGTCGTTCAGATTCCTCGCCCGATCCCGACGGTCGAGCATCTCGAAAAACGGGACCAGCCGCTCGTCTGTGGCGTAGTGCCCGCGGTCATGCGGCGAAAATCCGTTGAAGTCGCCAGCCAAGACGATCTGCGGGTCGGTGTCGGGAAGCGACTCGATGTCCGCCTTCAAATGCCCCGCCTCCTCGATCCGCCGCGCGAAATCAGACGGATGAAAGTGGATCACGTAGAACCAAATCCCGCGAATCCGGCAACGGAGCAACCCGTGATGCATCCCTTCTCGAATGCGTTTCACGTCGGTGATCGGGTAACGCGACGTGATTCCCGTCGGGAATCCGTCAGTCTTCAGCAACACGGAATAGCCATGCCCCCAAGTCGCCGCGTCTTCGGCCAGCCGGGCCGGCGTGTAGCCGTTGAGTTCCTGAAGCGATACGACGTCCGGATTTTGGCGAGCCATCCAACGCCGCCAATTCTCGTATCGTGGTTCCGGCTTGCGACTGAACCCGTACCAAACGTTGTGAGTGACGATCTTCAGGCCGCCCGTGGCCGCCTCGTCGCACCAACCGCGAGGTCCCAACCCGATCGAAGCAAAGAGCAACAGCAATACCGTGGTCGCTTTCATGAGGCGTTCCGAAGGGGTATGAAGAGCAGGGTTGCGAACGAGATGCGGCGGCTACGAACGGTTCCCCAGTTTATCATCCCCGTGCCTCGAACATCGGGGAGGCATCGTGGCCGCCTTGTCGCCCCTGGTGCCGAGAACCGATGGTCCGAGAACCGATGCTCGTCCAGCACTCACCGCCTTGCATCACTACCCTGCAACACTAAGGATCGTGCGGTAAAAAAGTGTCCGGAAC